>JACPPP010000120.1 GCA_016190935.1 Armatimonadota bacterium
CTTAAAAGGGAGATGCTCTACCGCCTGAGCTAACGGCCCTTTAGCACATCGACACTAAATTATATCACGCGAGAAGAGAGAAATCAAACTCGATACTAAATTACATAATTATGATAGGGGGTGATAATAATGCCCGAAGTGGTGACAGGTTCTTTGCGATCAACTGCGGCGTGGGCGCCGCTGGTGATAAGGGTTGTTCTCGGTGTAACCTTTATGGCCCACGGCGCGCAGAAGCTGTTTGGAGCTTTCGGCGGCGGAGGAATAGCGGGCACTGCTCAGTTCCTTGGCTCGCTGGGCATTGTTCCCGGGATTTTCTGGGCCTGGGTAGTTGCGCTTGTAGAGTTTTTCGGCGGCCTAGGTGTGCTGCTCGGCCTGTTTACTGGAGTGGCGAGTCTACTGTTGATAATAAATATGATCGTGGCCATAATCTATGTCCACTGGAAGAGCGGATTCTTCGCAGGCCAGGGAGGGTTCGAGTTCCCTCTGGCTCTGATGGCCATGGCCCTTTCGCTGCTCATCTCGGGGCCCGGAGCGCTGTCCGTTGATCGCCTGATACGCTGGCGGTTCTGAGGGGCGATGAGTGGGGAGCTATGAGGAATGAGTGTCTAGCTTTTTGAAACGCGTCCTTCAACAGGCTCAGGATGCGCGAATTGCACGAATGACGCGAAGGAAGCTGTCAGCAGTCAGCGATCAGCCTTTCGGCAGGGGCTGGGAGCCAGGGGCCAGATCAGGGGTTGGGTAATGGGGGTTGGGGGCTGGTAGGGAGCATGTACGATGGCCGGGGATATCCCCATCCACTATGATGGCCGGGGAGATTCCTCCCCGGCTCAAGTTCCCCGGACATCCGTCCGGCCCCTGGCCCCTGGCTCCCGGCCCCCTTTCGCGTTATTCGTGCTTCTTCGCGGCATTCGCGTTTCAGAAAACGGTGATACGGAGATGGGCCACACGTTGAGTAGGAGTTGAACTAGTGGAAGAAACAAGGTCAGACGGCGGAGGGGGCTTTGCCGGATGGAGACGTCTTGCTTACGGGGCGGCTGTGGGCGCGGTCGTCGCGGCGGTTCTGGGCTTCGGGCTCAGTGCGGCGCTTTCCACCGTTAGACTTGCGCTTATAATGCCGGCTGAGGGCGCGCGGCCCGATTTTGGCGCGTTCCTCGCCCGCTCCGGCCTCAATTTCCTCGCCATCCATCATATTCGAATAATCGGTGAAGCGCTGCCCGGAGGCCCCGGGCAGACGGGCGTCAGTATAATGTGGCCTCTTACCATCTGGGCCGCCGTGCCGGCTTTCGCGCTTGCCGTTGGAGGGTACGCGCGCGCAAGGTTGTCCGGGCTGAGCCGGGCGAATTTCTTTGCCGGGGCATCCGTCGCATTTCCTTACACTATCATTCTGCTTGTGATAAGGCCAGTTTTCAGTATGCCAAGCGTCAGTATCAAGCTGCCGGAGATTGCAGGCACGGGGGTCGCTCCTGAATCTGTCCCCGCGCTGCTCAGCGCTGCTTTTGTCAGCACGTTGCTCCACGGTCTTCTGTTTGGGATCGTGTTCGGGTCGGTTGGCGCGCTTGGAGGGCTGCGGGTGATCCGTAACGCCTTGTTCGGTGGTGATGGTTTCGTTCCATCCTGGATGCGGGGAGCGGTGGCTGCCGTGTTTGCAGGCGAGATCGTCTTTCTCGTCTTAGTTCTGGCGGCTTCCGGGCTTGCAGGCGGCGAGGAGCGTCGCGCAGAGACGCTCAGGTCCTGGATCACCATATCGCCTGCCGTGGCAGGTAATATCCTTTACCTTGCCCACGGGGTCACGCTGCGAGGCCAATTAGTAACCAGAGTTGGAATCCCGGAGGCAAGACCGAACGTACGGACGTATAGAGCCGGGCTCATCACAGGAATACAGTCCGAGGGGAGGAAGAGCCGTATGCCCGGTTGGGCTTATGCCGCCTTTCTCGTGCCGGCCCTGGCGCTCATCTTCGGCGGATTCCTTGCGGGTAAAACGGCTTCGGCATCTCTCGGAAGATTGGCGCTCGCAGCCGGCTACGCGGGGATGTACGCTCTACTTCTTACTGCTCTCGTGTCCTTCTCTACACTCGCTCTAAGGACTGAGATCAGGGCTGGAGCAATTACTACCACAACTACGGCCGTTCTTGGGCCGTCCGCTGCGCAGACTTTCGCATTAAGCCTCGTCGCAGCATTCGTATTTGGTCTCATAGGAATAGGAATCACACAACGAAATGATCATCCGTAACTTCACCGAATATATAGTCGAGCCTTTGCTGGAGACGGCAGTCAGTGACATCCACCACCGTGAACTCACGGTTGAGATCAAGTATTGCAGAACTGGGTCGAAGCGCTGCATCTCCGGCACTTACTACCGCTGGACGGCAGCGGCGCCCGAAGGCAGGCTCATCCGTCTCCGCATCAATCGAACGAACCGATATCCTGTAGCCATCCCTTTTAAAACCTCAGAGTATTTTAGAAAGAAGGACTCGCGCGGACGGGAGATCATTTATCAGAGACTCCGGAAAGAGAAGTTCGCCCGCCCCGAGCACCTCCTGCTGGCAATTTTCTTACACGAGTTCTCGCACTATCTGGACCACGCTGAGGGGAGAAACGGTCGGTATAAACAGACGAAGGCCGATAAATTTGCAATCGAGAGGCTCGCGAATCTCGGCATCGTCCGATAACCGTTTGTCACCTGTTTCCCAGGGGGTACATAGCAAGTGAGAGCGTGTGTTCGTGCGTGGTTCGCAAACGAAACTTTTTGGGAATATGCGAGAAAAGCAGGCAGGTAAAATTACCAGGTAGGCAATCTAGTCTTACAACCTGCGTCTGTCTGCTTCGGGGATAATCCCAAATAGTGAAACCGGAGGTGATGCGAGCCGCAGGATTATAGTATGTGCGAACCATAGTTCAAATCAAGGACGTGCGGGGCGAGTTTTTTGGCCTCGGAGGCACGAGGGAACTAAGGATACTCGGGCAGCCAGCCGGAGCGAGCCTCGCGGAAACGAAAAAAGGAGGACAAGCATTGAGAAGTTTAATTCTAGTGGCCAGTTTGGCTGTCACACTCACTCTGGTTGCGTTTGGTCCGGCCGCCGCCGCTCCGAACATCTACGGCACGGGCGGGTTGATCGAGATTCCGGACGACACTCTCTATCCGGTGGGATCCATTACTCCCGCCTATCATGGCATCTTCAACATCGGACCCGGTGATGAGGACCTTAGTTTCTTCACCGTCGGTGTTGGGATCCTTCCGAACCTATCGGTAAGCGGCGGAGTAGCATCCAACGGTGACGATGATGCTGTCATCAACGCCAAGTATCGGCTTACCCCCGAGTCGGCGGATAGACCCTCGATTACCATCGGCGTGGTAGACGCCGTTGGCGACTTGAACACGGAAGACGATCCGGGCTTCTACATCCTGTTCGCCAAGAACCTCACCGCAGCAGCCGAGGAGGTAGTCGGAGGCGAGTCCAAGCCGCTCAGGGGATACCTCGGCTTCGGTTCAGGAGTCTTGAGTGGACTTTTCCTGGGTCTCGACTGGACCCTGACGCCAAAGATTTCGGCTATGCTCGAGTACGTCAACAGCGACGAGGGCCCGCTTGATGGCGATTCCCATTTCAATGGCGGTATTCGCATCGCTGTGAGCAACGAGCTGAGGATCGATCTTGGCTTAATCGATTTCGATGACTTTACCGCTGGAATCAGCTACAATGTTATAAGATTCTAGTCGGTCAGTCTACCAGCAACATAACTGAGGCGGCCGCGGAAACTCCGCGGCCGCCGTTGTGTTTTTTGTGCCTTTTGAAACGCGAAGACGCGAATTGTGCGAATGACGCGAAAGAAGCTACAAGCTGCTTAGCAGGGTCAACCTTATCCACATCCACACTCACCGCCACGGAAGCATCGTTCACGAACACCTGCATTGCTACTCAGGAACCCACGAACGCGAGCACGCAGAGCGGCAACCGATGAGCAATGAGCCCTAAACTCAACGCTGACACGTCTTGCGTGCGCCCGCTCAGTCTCGCACACCGGCAGGGTCCCAGCGCGTCGTTTGATAGAGACTGTTTCGGCGGTACAAGTACGTACGGAACGACGACAAGAAGTTACCGCCAGTCCGCCGGTCGTCATGGCGGAGGTGGTCGATAAGCGCGGGATCACGTCGGTCACTTTTCGAGAGTTACCAGACCGATGCGTTACATCTCGCATCGCAGCTTGATAGCATTGAGGAGGACAGTGATGGATATCAACAGCAATGACACTGCGGTGGTAGTCACCGACCCGCAGAACGATTTTCTCAACGAGAACGGTGTCGCGTGGAAGCTGGTGAGCGACAGCGTCAAGGAAAATAACACAATCGAGAATATCGAGAGGGTGTTGAAGGCCGCGAAGAACAATGGATTACAGGTCTTCATCTCGCCACACTACTACTATCCTACGGACCGCTTGTGGAAATTCGGCGGGACTGTAGAGAAACTGATGCATCAGATCAAGATGTACGAGCGTCGCGGACCGCTGAACTTGGAAGGGTTCCGCGGCTCAGGCGCCGACTGGCTGGAGCGCTACAAGCCCTACATCGAGGACGGCAAAACGGTTGTGGTCAGCCCCCACAAAGTCTACGGTCCGGAGACCAATGATCTGGCGCTGCAACTCCGCAAGCACAACATTCGCAAGGTCATCCTCGTGGGGATGTCGGCCAACCTGTGTGTGGAGGCGCATATGCGCGAACTAATCGAGCAGGGCTTCGAAGTGGCTGTGGTGAAAGATGCGACCGCCGCTGCCCGGCATCCCGAGATGGGTGACGGCTACCAGGCGGCGCTTGTTAACTTTGCGTATGTCGCCAACTCGGTCCTGTCCACGGATGAAGCGGTGGAGGCAATAGAGGGTAAAGTGCCGTCGGCAGCAGCCTGGGCTTGAGTGGCCGCTGGCTTGCTATACGCTGCGGGAACGCCGCGCGCGGCCGGTCTTTGTGTGGCGGCAGCGTGATGTTCCCGCAGCAGAATAACTGCGGTGTAGCCCACAGGTCTAGCCCGAATTATTCACGTTCATCAGCCGGCTTCGGCAGACAAGCAGTCCGAAGCAACGGCTGATGAATAATGCAGGCTAGGCGCAATAC
>JACPPP010000129.1 GCA_016190935.1 Armatimonadota bacterium
GTCGAGGGGATGCAGTTCGACAAGGGCTACATCTCGCCCTATATGGTCACCGACGCCGAGAGGATGGAAGCAGTCCTTGAGGACCCGCTTATTTTCATCCACGAGAAGAAGATCGGCTCTGCGGCGGACATGATCCCGCTGCTGGAGAAGGTTGCGAGCAGCCGGAGGCCGCTGGTGATCGTAGCTGAGGACGTGGACGGCGACGCGCTTGCGACACTCGTAGTGAACAAGCTGCGGGGGACGCTTCAGGCAGTGGCCGTGAAGGCTCCTGGATTCGGAGACCGCCGCAAGGCCATGATAGAGGATCTCGCGGTTCTGACGGGCGGAAGGGCCATCACCGAGGACCTCGGGATCAAGCTCGAAAACATCACCCTCGATATGCTGGGCACGGCGAAGAAAGTCATAGTCACCAAGGAAGAGACTACGATCATAGAGGGCGCCGGTTCGGCGGAGGCCGTTCAGGGCCGCATCGCACAGATCAAGCGGCAGATCGAGGAGACCGACTCCAATTACGACCGGGAGAAGCTGCAGGAGCGGCTTGCGAAGCTCGCTGGAGGCGTCGCGGTCATAAAGGTAGGCGCGGCCACAGAGACCGAGCTTAAGGAAAAGAAGCACCGGTTCGAGGACGCTCTTTCGGCGACCCGCGCGGCCGTTGAGGAGGGAATCGTCCCCGGCGGCGGCGTGACCTACATCAACATCCTGCCCAAGCTCGAGAAGATCGGCGAAACCGATCATGAGAAGGTGGGAGTGACGATCGTCCGCCGCGCGCTCGAGGAGCCTTTGAGGCAGATCGCCGAGAACGCGGGACTCGAGGGCAGCGTCGTAGTCGAGCGGGTGAAGCGCGAGAAGCCCGGTGTCGGCCTGAACGCGCTCGATGAGCAGTATGTGGATATGGTCTCAGCCGGGATCGTCGATCCCGTGAAGGTTACCCGAAGCGCTCTCGAGAACGCCGCGAGCATCGCTTCACTGATCCTGACCACAGAATCGCTCGTAGCCGAGAAGCCTGAGAAGAAGGCTCCTCCTATGCCCCCAGGCGGAGGCGGGTACGAGGATTACGGGATGTAGTTCAGCCATTGGCTGGCAGCCCCCGATGGGCCGGGTCATCCGTGACCCGGCCCTACGTTACGAGGACATGCATATCCCCGCTCACAGTGCTATAATAGTTTTAGGTTGGCTGAGGGAGATTGCCTCGTGCCATTCGAAATCCAATTTGTCTTGGACGCGGAGGAAGACCTCGACAAGATCCGGCCTTTCCATAGGCGACAGATACTTGATGCCATTGAGGCCCACCTCAGTGATGCGCCGGAACAAATCAGCCGTGCTCGAATTAAGCGATTGCGGTCGGTAACGTCGCCAGCATATCGGCTGCGTGTAGGTGAGTATCGGGTATTCTATGATGTGGACGGGTCTGAGCAGATGGTCACGGTTTTGCGTGTGCTCAGCAAGGAACAATCGATGAGCTATTTAGGAGGCTTGAGCGATGAAGAAGGTAGCAGTCGAGAGACTTAGCAAGGCTATTCGGGCGGAGGTAATGAACGCCGCAGAGGAACCGGTGCTGCTAACTGCGCGCGGTGAGCCGGTGCTGGTGATTCGCAATTTGCTGGAGGACGACCTCGCAGACGAGTTGATAGCACAGAACCCGGAGTTCCAGGCGAGCATTCAGCGGGCGCGCGAACAAAAGGCCGCTGGGAAGACGAAATCGCTGGCGGAGATGAGAGAAAGGACATACCAATGACTGACGAACAACTGCTCCAGCGAATCGTGATAAATCCAAAGGTAATGATTGGCAAGCCGGTCATAAGAGGAACACGGCTCACAGTTGAGTATGTGGTCGACCGATTGGCTCACGGCACGTCAATAGATGAGTTGGTCGCGGAATACGAAGGGCTCAGCACGGACGACATTCTTGCTTGCCTGCTTTTCGCGAAAAAGTCGCTTGCCGAGACGGACTACGTGCCGTTCCTGGCAGAGGCATCCTAACTTATCAGGTTCCACAGTGGAAAAATCGACAACAGGTTCTCGTAACAGTCACTGACACGCAGGTGCGTTTCGCCCGCCTATCTGGTAGGCATGAGCGATGAAGCAGGTCGCGATCGAGAACGCCACATCCATCGCGTCCTTGATACTTAGTACAGCCCTAGGAAAAATAAGCAAATTTTGAGCGTGAAACTCCACATTTGCTGATCTTTGTGGGCTGCGTTTTCCGCTTTCAGGTTGTTAAGGGATAGCACACAGAACATCCCTTAACAACCCAGATGCGTTAAACGCAAGTGATCAATATGCGCCTGGAGCTCTCGTATCACGCGAAGCGTGTCGCGGCAGGGCCGCGTTAGTGCCGAATCCTTCGTAGCCGAGAAGCCCGAGAAGGAAGCCCCCCTGCCGGAACCCCAGGCGGCGGGTACGAGGATTACGGGATGTAGTTCAGCTATCGGTTGAAAGCCGTCAGTTGTCAGCTTACTGGTAGATTGTCGGTGACATGGATGTCCTGGAGAAGTATGGTCGGGGTCATGGGTGGCCCCGACCATCGCCGAATTCTGTGTAAGATTGGCGTCTCGCAGCATATCAAAATGGGGATTACAAATGAATCAAGTTGTGTACACTAAGTGCATTGTGGCTTTTTTAGATATATGCGGCTTCAGGACCCACATCGAGCAGTCTGAAACTGATCCGTCTAAGGCTGAGAACATCCTATCAGTAATGAAGAAGGCACAGAGATTGGCAAAGCAAGTCAAACATCTAAACACAGTGTATACAGACAGCGGAGATCGGATGACGGTGTTCTCGGACTCAATTATATTGTCTCAGCCAATCCAAGTCCAAGATAGTGGGACATTATTGTTGTTCTTGCTGAGAGTAGCCGGAATCCAGTTGGAACTGCTTGCACATAGTTACATTTTGCGGGGCGGTATAGCCTATGGTGACACGTATCACGATGAAGGCATTGCTTTCGGTCCCGCACTGATTGAAGCATATGATCTGGAAAGGATAGCAGACAAACCACGAGTAATAATCAAGAATACAGTTGTAACTGAAACTTTCAAGCTGCCACTAACTAAGTACAGTAACTCATAAATTCGATGACGTATTATTATGATCAGGCCGCTTTTGCGGTGGGGTAAGAACAGGCAGAGAGCTTTGACATCAACCGTGCCAGATCCTCTCGCGTGAACTTCCACTCAAACGGCCTTGCGA
>JACPPP010000135.1 GCA_016190935.1 Armatimonadota bacterium
AGAGCCGTGTGCGGGAGAACCGCACGCACGGTTCGGAGGGAGGGGAGACCGGGCAACCGGCCTTCCCTACCCCTATCACGACGCCTGAACCGGGGAGACGGGGAAAATCAGGAGGCGAGGAATCCGGAATTCCCCGTCTCAGACCATTCCTCTCTTCCCCGGTTCAGACTACTTGACGGCGTTTGCGAACTCGGAGGCGACTCTTTCGACGTCATTCTTCTTGGCGGATGGGCCCTTGATGAACACACCGAACCGACCTATGGGCAGATCAACGATCTGATAGCTGAATTCAGTGTCCACCTTGATGAAAGCCGGCATTCCTGCAAGTTTGCCAGCCTCTTCTCCCGCGTGGTACATCTGGACGAACCGCTCGGACGTAGCCACCTTCCGGTAGTCTACCAGCTTAATATCGATGAAATGTGTGCCGTCGCGCGAGTTGTAGCGGCCCTCGATGGTGTCGTGATAATGCTTCTTGTAGTCAAACTCGCCCTTGTTGTAGCCTGCAATATCCGGCAGAAGCGCTTTCAACTCAGCCTCCCCGTAGGTCTTCGATTCATCCGTTGACTTCCCGGCGGTGGCGACAGCGGGTGTTACGGCTGGCGGTGTAGTGGCAACGGCAGGCTCTACGGTAGGTGTTGAGGTTGTGGGCTGCGCCGGGGCCTCGGCCTGAGTCACCGTGGGCGCTTGTGGAGCTGACGGGGCAGGCTCAGGCGGCGCAAGGGCGATCACAAGTTTGTCGCTGGTCCTGGCAAGCGACATTGCCATTTCCTGAACCGCGGACTTGCTGAGCTTGCCCATCGATGAAATCCGGCCTATGTCGAAGACCTTGACCTTGTCCGCGCCGGTCTTGCTGATCGTGCCCGCCCAGACAATGCCTCCGTTTCGCGCGTTTACCAGCCTTGCGCTGAAAGAGATGCAGGGATAAGAGTCGTTTCCGACTCTGACATCGCCGTATTCCTCGACAAGTCCGAGGATCACACCGTCGATGTTCAGCGCCTTCTGAAGCGCTTCCAAATCGGCCTTCTTAAGCCCTTCCGTTATCCGGATCTGGTTTGTCACGATAGCCTCTTCCAGAGCGCCCGGATCGATGACCTGGAAGCTTCCAGTGGAGAGCAGGTAGGTAATCACAGTACTGGTAAGCACCCTGCCTGCGTCCTGGCTTCGCACATTTCCGACGGTATCAAACGGCAGCACCGCGATGCGCGGCCCATTCCCCGTGCCAATTTTCACAAATACCTTGGAAGATGGGCCGTCGTCCTTACAACCGGACAGCGCCAGAACGACACCCAGCGCAACTGCCGCTGCAACGATTCTAGTTAAGCTGATCTTCATTTTTATCACCCCAATTATCCCACTGCCCCGGCGCGTTGTCAAGGCAGAGGCTCTATTTCCACGGAAACACGGAAGGAACAGGTAACAGGTGATAGGCGATAGACAGATGGGCCCGCCGCACGGGGACGTGCGGCATATTGGGACCGGCGCGAGACGGGCCGGTCCATCGAAGTGGGTCTTCCCATGACCCATGACCCTTACCAACACCCAACACCCGGCCCCTTTTCGTGTCTTCGCGTTTAAAATACATACTACAATTTGGTCCTAAAATACAGCCTGAGCGCTCTCTGGAAATCAAATCCGCTTGCGGTTGCCGCCTGGTAGTCGTACGTAATATCGAACGACGACCTTTGGTTGATCCTGTAGCTGAACCGAGCGGAGAGGCCCTTGGCCGATTGCCCCAAGATGTCTGCCTGTAACGGATCCCACAGCCTCGACCTGTTGAAGTCGTAGCGCAGTGTAAGGTTGCTCTGCGTCGAAGGCTGCCACCTTATATCGATTGTGGGACTTATGTACTCCGAAATAGAGGTTCCACCTGTCACATAGTACCCCACTCGGGCGTCGATCCCTAGAGTCGAGGAAGGCAGCCAGTCGATGTCGAAGTCGATCGACTGGCTCCTTTTCTCTCCTAGCTGGGATCCGCGCTGGTCGAGTACGTTCCAATGGTATCCGAAGCCGAGCGACATCTCCTTCAGGCTCATGTTTCGGATTATGAAGCCCGCAGATTTGCCGCTGAAGCCGGTACCGACGCCCGTTTGAGAGTCGGACAATCCAAAGTCGATGTTTAGATCCGTGTCTATAGCAAGCGGCGTGCGCAGGGAGAGATAAGTGTTATGCTGGCTTGTGGTAAAGTCTTGAGGCATTGTGTCGAAGCTGGACTTGTTCCAGCCGAGCGTAGCGGTAGTGTCCCTCGTCAGCACAGCTCCAAGGGAAGCCGAAAGGTTCTTGTTCTTAGACTTCACCAGCCCGGCCGTCTGGTCGTTCGCGAAGCTTGTAATCCCTAAGGAAAGTCCCGGCAGTATCTCGGAGCGCAGCGAAAGTGTTGTGCCGACCGAATCGGTCTCGCTGCTGAGAAGCCGTGTTGACTGGTGGCTCTTATAGAGCGACCTGTCGGCCGTCAGAACGACAGAGCGCGTGGGAGTAGCTGTCAGCCGGAAAACGGAGGAAGTGCCGCCGAAGCTGGTGCCGAACCCGGTGGCGCTTGTCTCATTCGAGTCCTTGCTGAAATCCGCCGTAAAGTTGAGCCCGCTCAGAAGTCGCTGCTCGAAATTGACCCCGAACCTGCTTCGAATGGTCTCACTGCGCGAGGTTGTCCGCCCGCTGAACTCATAAGACTGCTGCTGCCGGTCGAATGTAAAACGGAGCGGACTGTATTCGTAGTAAGCCCCCGTAAGCCAGGTGCCGGTCGAGTAGTTCGAAGTGTTAATTCCGGACGTTACGCTGTTACTGGACTGTCTGTACTGGAGGTTCACCACCGGTAGAGCCTGCTCTGACCAGACAAGGTTAACATTGTAGTTTGTAGTCTGCCCCTTTGAAACGGTGGGAACACCGAACGCGCTCGTTGCGGAATGGTTGTCCGACCGATCTATCGAGCCCGTCAGAGTATGAGTACTCTCCCGTGAGATGAGGTTGAACACGACGTTCCTGATCGACTGCTCCCCGATCCTGTCCGTATAATCTGAGGAGTTCATCGTGAAGAAGCTCTGAAGGTTGGAATAGGGCGTCAGCGGGCCGCGAAAACCCAGGTTATAAGTTGTTCTAATCGAGCTGCTGGACTGAATGGGCTGACCCTCCGGCTTGACCTCGAAAAGCTGATAGTTAGTCTGCGCCTGTATTTCCAATGCCCGGGCAGTTGGCGCAATAGCAAGAGTCATCAGACCGGCAATAGCTATCATCAGGGTAGCACGTATCAGAGTATGCTTCAAAACCAGGCTGAGTGGGCTCGGCGGCTTCGGCAGGCAAGCAGTCCGAAGCAACGGAAGTTTCGCCATCCTGAGTGGGCTCGGCGGCTTCGGCAGACAAGCAGTCCGAAGCAACGGAAGTTTCGCCATCCTGAGCCTGTCGAAGGAGGCGGAACTTAGTTGTTTCGGGGTACCCTTACCCCGAAACTTGCCGAGGATCTGTCCACGCATATCTGGTATTATTTGTCTACAGACGGCCACGAGATAGCTCCTACTCCGGCCCCGCCGTATAGGTTTTATTGCCGTGGCACGTCGGCGTACAACTGCCAGGCGCATACGATAGAATTTTTGCACCGTTCATTAAACCTGCGGCACGGTTTGTGCCGTGTGCGCTGCCGGGGGACACCGTCCCTCCGCCGGGCGCTTCGCTTCCACCGTGGCACTCCCGGCACCCAACGCCTTGTCTTATCACATGGAAATAGTGACTCGCGTTTCCCTTATCGGTTGTCAACCTGTCGAACCGGCTTCCGGTCTGGCTTGACCCAGGATCGGTCAAAGGCGCGTAGACCGAGGCCTTATGGCACTTCAAGCACAGAGAGTTGTCGGTTGCAGAGGTGGGCGCGATCAGCATGAAAGGATTTGTTGACCCATGCGGCCCGAGCGGATCGCTCTCCGTTTCGCTTGAATGACAGTCGCTGCAATACATCAGTTTATGGCCCGATATCGCGTCCCACGGTGGCTCCATTGTCTGTATGAACCCGTTCGTCGCGGTCGGGGCAGTATAAGAATTATCTTTGATATAGTCAACCACCGGATGGTAGGAAGCATTGTTCGGATTGAATTCCACGGACTGGTCGGTCTCGATCGATCCCGATGGCGCCATTGGCGGCGATGAACCGTAGGCCCACGAAGTGTGGCACTTAAAACATAGCTCGTATTCATAACGGATATCTACCTGATAGTTGGCCGGTCGGGGTGTGAATGTTGGAGCAGTCCACGGAGCGCCACCGTAAGTTGCCTCCAGACGGGAGACTCCTTTGAGCAAGTCCGACGCGATGTTCGTGCCAGGGGTGTGCTTGATAGACGAGGGAATTCGGTGGACGTTGTGGCAGTCCGAGCATTCGACGTGCCTGTTCGGGCCTGAGAATGAGGCGGGAGTCATGCCCTCGGCTGCAGAGTGCAGCCCGGAGAAGCCGCCGTTGTCTATGTAGTGGTCGTATTGCTTGGTTATCTGTGCCTGGATATCGTCCGAAGCCGGGCCGCTTGCGTCGTGGCAAGTCAGGCACAGATTCTCCTCCCGCGCGACCGCCATCGACGGAATCGATCCCAGCGCATCTGCATGGCCGTGGGGGTTGTGGCAGTTCGCGCAGTTGCCGAAGTCCGAACTGGGCCTTGCTGCGGGCGACAGCCCCGGCCAGGACACAAACGACGAGGTATTATGGACGGCGTTCGTATATGCGCTCTGACCCAGGTAGTTAACCGACCCGTCCAGATGGCAGGTAAAGCAGACGCCGTTCTTGCTGCCTCCGTAGTTGTCCGCGAACAGCCCGAAGTTGTAGCCCGGGGTGGAGTGCTGTAAGTGGCATTGAGAGCAGTCTCCCCGTGGAAGTGAGCTGTCCCTGAACACGCCGGAGGCTGTATTGCCGTGGGCGGTCGAGCGATAGACACCGCCATCGCCCAGGGCTGAGCCTGCGGATGCGAGAACCAATGCCGCTATCCAGAACCTAATCAAAAGATTCATCAAAAACCACCTTGCTAGTGACAAGTGGCTAGTGCAGGGATACTCTCACTTGACACTAAACACTTGATCCTAACCCGGCGGAGCCGGAACCAAGAAGGTATGCCAGACTCCGACGTCTAATCTCCTTATAGGTTGTATAGTCTGTGCAAACCGACAGCTTTGGGTTTATCGCTTTCGTGTTGTTAAGGGATGGTATGGGAAGGGCGGA
>JACPPP010000126.1 GCA_016190935.1 Armatimonadota bacterium
GAGCATGGATATGGATCAAGTTTTCAAAGCGCTTGGCGATCCAACCAGGCTTCAAATAGTAATGATGCTGGCGGAAGGCGGCGATGTGTGCGTCTGCAGGATAGTGGATGAGTTCGGTATGAACCAGCCTGCGGTCTCGCACCACATGGGCAAGCTGAAGCAGGCAGGTCTGCTCCACTCGAGAAGAGACGGCCAGTGGATTCATTACTCGTTGAACATAGAAGCCTTGGAGTCCGGCCCGCTGGCGTTTCTTGAGGAGGTTATCTCCTCTGCTAGAAGCGGAAAACATCAGCTTATTGGCGCGGCCTGCTGCGGGGAGGAACAAACTTGAAGAAGGTAGTTTTCGTTTGCGTTCACAACTCAGGCAGAAGCCAGATGGCTGAAGCGTTCGCCAAAAAGATCGGAGAGGGCAAGATCATTGCCGAGTCGGCTGGCACGGACCCCGGAGCGGAACTAAACCCGCAGGTGGTGGCGGCTATGGAGGAGATAGGATACGACATGACCGGCCATTACCCCAAGGCGATGACTCCAGAGATGGTCGATTCAGCCGACAAGATCATCACGATGGGCTGCGAGGTCGAAGCAGGGGTCTGCCCCGCGTCTTTCGCGCCATCGGAGGACTGGGGCCTCGAGGATCCAAAAGGCCAGCCTGTCGAGAAGGTCCGGGAGATAAGGGACGAGATCAAGAAAAGGGTTGAAGCGCTCGTAGAAGAGCTTTCTCGGGAGGAGCAACAATGAGAGACGGTGTTAGCAAGAGGCTTTCGTTTCTGGACAGATACCTGACGCTGTGGATATTCCTGGCGATGGCTAACGGTGTGGGGGCTGGTTACCTCGTTTCTGGGGTATCAGACTTCTGGAACCGCTTCTCGATCGGTACCACCAATATGCCGATCGCTATCGGGCTGATCCTGATGATGTACCCGCCGCTCGCCAAGGTCCGTTACGAGGAACTTGGTGAGGTCTTCCGAAACTACAAGATCCTCGGTCTTTCGCTCGTCCAGAACTGGATCATCGGGCCGGTGCTGATGTTCCTCCTGGCCATAATATTCTTGCACAATCACCCTGAGTTCATGGTCGGGCTTATTATGATCGGGCTTGCCCGATGCATTGCTATGGTGATCGTCTGGAACGAGCTTGCCAAGGGTGATACGGAGTACGCCGCAGGACTGGTCGCTTTCAACTCGGTATTCCAGGTGCTTTTCTACTCGGTCTATGCCTATATATTCATCACGGTCCTCCCGCCGCTCTTCGGGCTGAAGGGAAGCCTGGTTCAGGTTACCATAAGCGAGATCGCGAAAAGCGTTTTCATCTACCTCGGAATACCGTTTATCGCGGGAATCGTCACGCGTGTTGTAGGACTCAGGACCAGGGGCCGCGGGTGGTATGAAAAGCAGTTCATCCCGCGTATCAGCCCGATTACTTTGATTGCGCTGCTCTTTACGATCGTGGTGATGTTCTCTCTCAAGGGCGAGACGATAGTCCGGTTGCCGTTGGATGTAGTGCGGATTGCAATCCCGCTTCTCATCTACTTCGTGGTGATGTTCCTGGTCTCGTTCTACATGGGGAGGAAGATCGGCGCGGATTACTCCAAGACGGCTACGCTGTCTTTCACTGCGGCCAGCAACAACTTCGAGCTTGCGATAGCCGTGGCAGTGGCCGTCTTCGGCATCAACTCAGGTGCTGCATTCGCCGCAGTCATCGGGCCGCTTGTCGAAGTTCCGGTGCTCATCAGTTTGGTTAGTGTAGCGTTCTGGCTTCGGGGCCGTTGGTTCACGAAGCCCGCGATTAAAGAGGAGGTACTTATATGAGTGAAACAAGAGACTGCTGCTGTGGTGGCGGTGGAGTCACGAACAGCGAAGACATCAAGACATTCATCAAAGAGAAGTATGGACAGATTGCCGAGCATGCGGCGGCTCGCAAGGAGACAAGCTGCTGCGACGGGGGAACGAGCAAGGACGCGATAACCCGCGACCTCTATTCTGATGCAGATACGGCCGGCATACCCGTCGAGGCCCTGCTTGCGTCCATGGGCTGCGCCAACCCGATTGCTCTAGCCGCACTCAATCCGGGCGAGGTCGTTTTGGACCTTGGGAGCGGCGGAGGGATAGATGTGCTGCTCTCAGCAAAACGCGTCGGCCCGACCGGCAAGGGTTACGGACTCGACATGACCGATGAGATGCTGGAACTCGCTCGCAAGAACCAGGCTGAGGCCGGGGTGACGAATGTCGAATTCCTGAAGGGCGAGATAGAGAATATACCGCTTCCCAACAATTCCGTGGACGTCATCATCAGCAACTGCGTCATCAACCTCTCCACGGACAAGGATCGGGTGTTCCGTGAGGCATTTCGGGTGCTGAGGCCCGGAGGTCGGTTTGCCGTCGCGGATATCGTGCTGACCAAGCCGGTTTCCGATGCGGTCAAGATGCACCTGGCCTTGTGGGCCGGATGTATTAGCGGAGCTTTGGAGATGAGCGAGTACAAGACCAGGCTCCTGCGGGCCGGTTTCACCAATCCCGATGTTGAAGTTGTGAAGACCTACTCCGTAGACGACGCAGAGAGTCTCGTGCCGGACGATGCCATCCGAGAACTGGGCGAGGAGGGCGTTGCAGACCTCATGGGGTCATTCGTCAGCGCATTTGTGCGGGCCGAGAAGCCAAAATAGATGAAATTAAAGATCGCTCTAACTCAGTTTAATCACAGACGGCTCGGGAGGGATATGCTAGACCATGATCGGGTGCTCACATGATAGGGGTAGGGAAGGCCGGTTACCCGGTCTCCCCTCCCTCCGAACCGTGCGTGCGGTTCTCCCGCACACGGC
>JACPPP010000125.1 GCA_016190935.1 Armatimonadota bacterium
ACGGGCTCATCAGGAAGGTAGGGCACACTTACAAATACTACCTGACCGGTTTCGGTCGGATGGTCATCCTGACTGCCCTCAAGGTCCGCGAACTCGTCGTTATCCCGTCTCTTGCCGCAGCATAGACTACTCATGTTGCGAGCAGATTGAACGCAATTTCAGTAGTTAGATACTATGGCTCTGTCTAGCCTCTCGGCCAACTCTTTCTTCGGCTGAACGCCTACGGCCCTGTCTATAGCTTCGCCGTCCTTGAACAGGATCAACGTGGGAATACCGCGGATACCATACTTGACCGCAAGCTCCTGGTTCTCATCGGTGTTGACCTTGACCACCTTTGCTTTGCCTGTATAATCGCCTGCAAGCTCATCGAGAGTCGGAGCAAGCATGCGGCAAGGCATACACCACGGAGCCCAAAAATCAACCAGCACAGGATCCTCTGCCTCCAGAACCTCGCGGTCGAAATCGGCCGTCGATACGGCTGTTGTGTTGCTCATCTTACTTTGTCCTTTCTTATCGGGGGTCGTTTCCGTGCTCGCGGGCGCCCCGGGGGAGCAGATGGGGTTCTCTGATTTCGTAAAGTCATGCATCAGTCCCAGTATTCCCACGGCCGCCAGAAGAGCCACGGTATATTTGTATCCTTTTCTAATACGAAATTCGCGCATATACATTACCCGGTATGGTATTACTAAAGCTTCAAAAAAACTTGCGGTTTGCCGCCGACCGACGGAATAGATGTAAGATGTAGGATGTACGATGGGTGTTGGGTGTCAGGTATCAGGTATCGGGTGTCGGTAAGGGTCATGGGTCATGGGAAGACATTCTGTTACCTGTTACCTGTTACCTCTCCCTTTCCGCGTTTTCGTAGATAAAACTTTTCCTTCTTTCGTGTTTTCTTTGATTTTCGTGTTGTCGTGATTAAATTGGTTCCGGCCCCGCGGGGTTAGGATTGTACTTGTCACTACGCGAGGGTCAGGAACAGCTTCATAGCCTCGTCCATAGCCTTCTCAGCATTGTAGTCACCCTCACGGTTCTTTTCGGCGCACTCCTGCATCCTATGGGTGAGTATTAGGAAGCCCACCTTATCCAGGGCCTTGCGGGCCGCGGCGAGCTGGTGTACTACTTCTGTGCAGTCCTTTCGCTCCTCGATCAATCTTTGAAGGCCGCGAATCTGCCCTTCTATTCTTTTCAGTCTGTTGAGTACGTCTGTCTGAGTATCTATTGCCACTTGGTGTCTCCGAATACCCTGGGGGGTATCGTATACGTATATATTATTCCACCAACTCGGCTTTGTCAACCTCTTTTTGGGCTTGTTTTGCAAAAAATTCGCTGTAACTCACAAGGCTAGAGCCAAGAATTTTTCCCGTGACCTCGGCTATTCCGGTGCAAGCGACAGCAGATGCACACCAAACTCAGGGTCCATCGCTCGCTCGGCTTCGACGCCAAGAAGCTCGATGATGACGACCTCGAGAATCAGGTATACCGACATCGCGACGCGGGGACAGCCTACCAGGGCCTTGTCCCTCCGGCCGATCCCGGCATGGAAATGAAGAGATGGTTTTCCTTCCTGCTGAAACAGAGTGCCGAAGCCGACCAGCTCACGAGCATCATCGAATTCCTCTACATGCGGCACAACCTTGCCGGTCGTATTAACTGGACCGGTTACGACTTTGCCGGAACGGATTCCGCCGACTGCAAAGACAGCAGCGGACTTTATATCTTCCTTTGTAGCGATCTCCTCGACCGCACGATAGATCGACTCTCCGTCCTCCAGTCGCGCAACGAAGACACGGCCCAGGCTGCCTTGTGTATACTTCATCTTTTCTCCTAACCCGGCGTGGCCGGAAACATCTTGAACCGCTGAAGGGATGAAATGAGAATGAAGGGATGAAAGGTCTCATCCGTTTCATATGCACTTCATCCGTTCTGTGGTTCAGGAGCCACTAATGGAATGTAAAAGCAGTCACAGTCCGACAAATGGCCGCATCTGCTCGAACTTCTTCGGTCCGATTCCTTTGACATCGATGAGTTGATCTATAGATGTAAAGCCGCCGATCTGGTTGCGATAGTCGATTATCTTCTGTGCGGTCACCGGCCCAACGCCCGGCAGCGTGTCGAGTTCTTCCGGTCCGGCAGTGTTGATATTGACGGTTCGTCCCGAGATTGCCGCACGTGCGGGCGACCTGGGTGCAGACACTGGTGACTGCACTGCCTGGGACGGTGCGCTTTTTGACTGGATCATTATCTGCTGGCCGTCTCTCACCCTGGCGGCCAGATTCACCGATGCCAGATCGGCGTCGGAAGTCGGTCCGCCGGCCATGTGCACAGCATCGACGACACGTCCGCCGGGCTGTAGGAGGTACACTCCGGGCCGCTTAACGCTCCCAGCGACGTGGACCGCCAGTTTCGAAGGCTCCTCGCGCGTTGTCCATACCTTTCCCGCCGGCGCAAGCACCTCCACATCTCCACGGGCGGACGGCTCGCGGACAATTACAGAGGGCTCCTTTACTGCGGACGATCTGGCGCTCCTGATCTGACCATACGACAGCCCAATCAGAGCCAACCCGACTATCACGAGAAGCGCAAGCTCCTGGTTTTTCGAGAAGTTGAACGCACCCATAGCAGCATCATTACATGCTTTCGCATGTCGCGCCGTTATTCCTGCCGGACGGCTGGTTTAGTCGAGTCCGTCATTCGCTCTCCAGCGGGTATAATCAGAATAGTATTATCGTTTATGGTGACACTAATGGACGTAACTGACGCCATATATAGAAACAGGCTGGCCGACGTTCTCAGACGACGTGATACGGGTGTGCTGAGAGACTTTCTCAAGGAAGAGGCCGCCGCACGTGATCCAAGCAGGGTGGGGGAGATTGAGATGATACCGGACGACGTGCTCGAGTCGAGAATGTACAAGATGATACTGGCACGCCCGGACCTGGGGGACATCCACGCGGAAGCTAGACGCTGGCTCAGAGAACACGATCAGCGAATTTGAAGAGGGCGGTTTCATTCGGCGGGCGACCTACCTCCTAGAGAGAAAATGCACTCCCTGCAACCCCTGCAACGGGCGCATATCATCTTTACGGAATCAGGTTTTCTCACCCACCCACTTTCCGTAGATTTGACACGCACCCTACAACGCCCGAAGGCTTGACGGCTTAGGAGCTTGCGCCTATACTGAAACTCGTAATCCAAATGTCAGTACAAAAAACGGTAACTAAAGCTGCCGGGATAATGATGGCCGCGATCCTGCTCAGCAGAGTGCTTGGGCTGGTTCGGGATATGGTCATCAGCGGTGTGTTCGGCCAGGGGCTGAATACCGACGTTTACTACGCCGCGTTCAATCTCCCAGACCTCCTCTTCTATTTGATCGCTGGAGGGGCGTTGTCAAGCGCCTTTGTTCCGGTCTTCGTCGAATATCTCTCTAACGACAAGAGAGACGAAGCCTGGAGGCTCTTCAGTGTCATTGCCACGGTTATGAGCGTGGTTGTTGGGGTATTTATCATCATCGGCGAGATATTTACCAGACAGCTCGTGCCGTTCGTGGCGGCGCCGGGATTCGGTCCTGATGCGCTCGACCGCGTAGCGTACCTGACGAGGATAGTCCTTCCGGCGCAGTTTTTCTTCTTCCTCGGTGGACTCATGATGGCGTCGCTTTGGGCGCATCAGCACTTCGTCGCACCCGGGCTTGGGCCGAGTATATACAACGTCGGAATCATCATCGGCGGGGCGATTGCGGGAAGCCAGCTCGGCCCGCAGGGGGTCGAGGGGCTGGCATGGGGCGCGCTCGCCGGGGCATTTGCAGGCAACTTCGTCCTGCAGTTTCTCGTGCTGCGGCGCTATGGATTAGCTTTCAAACCGAGCTTCAACTTCCGCCACCCCGGGGCAATTAAGGTCTGGAAGCTGATGCTCCCTGTCATCTTCAGCCTCTCGCTCACCCAGGTTGACGTCTGGATCAACAGATGGTTCGCAACGTATCTATTCGAGGGGGCGGTTTCGGCGCTCGACAGAGCCAACAGGTTAATGCAGGTTCCCATCGGGATCTTCGGGCAGGCCATAGCAATCGGGTTCTACCCAACGCTTGCAAGCCAGTTCTCGACAGGAAAGATGAAGGAGTTCAGGGAGACGCTGAACTACGGACTAAGAGCCATATCATTCGTTGCGATCCCTGCTACAATTCTCCTCATTGTGCTGAGAGTCCCCATAATCCAGCTTCTGCTGCAGCACGGGCGGTTCAGCCAGTCCAACACGCGCGATGTGGCTTCCGCGCTGATCTTCTACGCGCTCGGAATATTCGCCTGGTCGGCGCAGGCCCTGATAGCTCGCGCGTTTTATTCGATGCAGCATACCTTGACCCCTGTGTTGACCGGCACCATAATGACCGCGCTGTTCATCCCAATGAACATTATCTTTATGCGCGGGATGGAACATACGGCCTTTCGATCGCATTCCGGACTTGCCATAGCCACCACGATAGCCGCAACCGGAGATATGGCCCTTCTGCTCTACTTGCTCCGAAGAAGAGCCGGAGGTATAAACGCAAAGCGGATACTGACGTCGATAGCCAAGATTTCGGTGGCATCGGCCGTCATGGGTGCGGCGATGTGGGTTGCGCTCCTCGGAGTGGAGGAGTTTGCGCCCGGCAATCTGCCGTTCAAGATAGCGGCCGGGCTTCGGGTTGTGATCCCCGCCGCCATCGGTGGAGGACTCCTCGCAGCGATGGCCCGCCTGCTCCGGATGGAGGAGTCGGCGGCAGTTTGGGATATGATAAAGCGAAGGCTCATCCGGCGGAGGGCAGATGAGTAGGGAGCAATGAGCGATGAGCGATGAGGCTGAAGCTAGCGCGCTACGCGGAACCCCTGCTTGCCGCCCTCCTGGTTTGGGAATTCATTCCAGCGCGCGAGATTCTCTCCTCGGGTGGAGCACCTTGCGCCACTGCGGTAGTAGATGCCGCGGTAGTGGGCAAACCAGGAGCCTCCCTTGAGAACTTTTGTACCCATCGGGCTTGAGCGAGGGCCCTGAGGGTTGGTCCAGCCGCCGGACGGAGTTTGCCGGAAATAGGTAGGGTCCATCCAATCTTGCACCCACTCCCAAACGTTCCCGGCCATATCCATACAGCCGTAGTAGCTTGCCCCGTCAGGATATGATCCTACGGGAGCGGTCTGCCTATTCATGAACTTGCTGTCGAGCCACCAGTTACACTTGTTGTTTTCCCATACGTCACCCCACGGATAATTGAATGATTTACTGAGGGCCGGGTTCCACCTGGCTGCCTTCTCCCATTCGGCTTCGGTCGGCATACGTACGCCTGCCCAATTGCAATACGCTTCAGCTTCGTACCAACTCACTCCCACAACCGGATGAGAGTCCGTCTGCGTAAATATATAGCTGCCGAAAATGGTCGTATCTTCCCACCACGCGGGATGACTCAACGAGTACTTGTTACGATAGTGCCATCCTTCCTCGGACCAATACTTTGGATCATCGTACCCGCCTGCATCAATAAATTTACGGTATTCCCCTCGGGTTACCTCGTGTTTAGCTATCCAGTAGCCATCCAGGTATACCTCGTGCTGCGGACGCTCGCTAGGGAATCCGAGCGGGTCACTGTCACTAGAACCCATTAGGAACGCTCCGCTTGACACATATACCATTTCACCGCCATAGAGCGGCTGCGAACCAGGAGGAGCGAGCACTTGGATTGCCCCTGCGGATGGTGCTAATGCAATTGGGTAACGGTCTTTCCCAATCTTGATCAGGCTTGAGATGCCCCTTATGATAACGTAGGACCCAATGTCGGGACAATCGACACCCTGAGGCAGATCGATTCGGATTTCGCGGGTACCGTCAGATATCTTTTCACCGGCGGTTATCTTTCCCCAAATACACACATACCGCCCCACATTGTTCGGTCCGCGCCCTCCGATGACCCCGTATTGACCCGCGCCCGGCATCTGATCTGTGCCCCCAACATCCCGACATGCCATGCCGAACGGCGCCGGAGGCGTTGTCTGACCCGTTGTCTGCCAACTGTCTGGCCTCACATGTCGCTCGCCACTGACGTCTGTCAGGACTGTTCCAGCGATAGTCAACCTGGTTCCTGGCTCAAAGCCGCTGATCCCGGTGATTCTAATGCCGGCGCCCGAGCTATCCTGGACGTATACGAAGTCCTGGAACTGGCAGCTCACGACGACGTCTTCCAGAGTAACATTCCTCAGGTCAGGCAGAGTCTTCACGTCGGCCACAACGCCAGCGTTGCTCGACACTGTCAGACAGTTGAGTATAAAGGCTATGGCAAGAGCACGTATAAACATGGTCCTAACAAATTGCACGGTCATCTAGTCACACGAAACCCTATGTCTTGATTCCACAGATATGGGTATTGTCCGTAACGAGTCGCACACTCGACCATGACTCCAGCCGGGGGACCGGGAGTGAACCAGCTACCACCCTTATATGCTTGATAGTCATAGAAATCGTATTCCTGTCTCTGCGACCCCTCCGGGTTGATCCAACCGATAGCTGGAGTTTCTGAATACCAGGTCTCACTGAAGTGTCCGCGGCACCATTCAAATACATTCCCGGACATATCGTAACAGCCGTAGTAGCTTACGCCGGATGGATATGTACCTACCGGCGCAGTTACTTTATCCAACGGCGTTATAGGATCATTGAAGAAGTTGCATCTATCGGGATACCACGTATCTCCCCATGGATATTTCCGCTGGCGCGACGCCACAGGATCCCATCCGGCTGCCTTTTCCCATTCGGCTTCATTGCTGCGCCGGACACCCGCCCATTTGCAGTAGGCGTCCATCTCGAACGGTGAAAGGCCGATTACCGGGTGGTTCTCGGTCTGACCGAAGGAGTAATCTGACCACCACGGAGGCTCCTGATCACGATATTGCTGCCGCCACCACCAGCCCTGCGGCGACCAGTATTTGGGGTCGTTATATCCACCAGCCTCGATGAACTTGCGGTAATTGGCCCTTGTGACTTCGTACTTGCCGATCCAGTAACCATCGAGATACACCTTGTGGCGGGGAGAGTTCTTCCACGTGTTGGGGTTGTTGGGGTCCCTGTCCACACCCATAAGGAATTCCCCGGCAGGTACATAAACCATCTCGCCGGTGTGCTTGTACTCGAACGCAGGTTGTTCTATGCGCATGTCGTCCGGTCCGCGCAGCAGAATGGCTCTGCGAGTGACACCGCATACGTACCTCAAGGAACTTATTCCAGAGACGTTAACCCTGGCTCCGTAGCCGGGGTTTTTCATACCCGCTGGGACTACCACTAGCAAGCCGCTCGCCGAACCATCGTCTATAGGAAAATCGTAGGCATCCCCGGTTGCTCCCATTGTAACGGTTCCGCTAGTGACGACAAGGCTTCCAACATTGTTGGAAGCGCCGCCCGCGGCGGGTACGCCCCGCTGCCCCGCGCCTGTAGTGGCGTCGTAATTCAGATCTTCTCCGCCGACAGCTTTGTTCGTTACATGAACTGGTTGTGGCAGAGAGTCGCTTCCCTGGACGGTGACGTTCGCTGCCTCGATCTGGCGCTCATAATGTGCGTTCGTCCGCATTGTTCCAGTGATTTCCACTCTCTGACCGAGTGCTAACTGCACATCGGAGACCACTCTAATCCCGCAGTTGCTGTCTTTATCGAACACGTAAAAGACTCCGCTGAAAGGGGCTACAACTGTGGCGGGACTTAGCTGTACCGGCGAGCCGTCAGACAGCTTCTTAGCATCGAGGCAGCTAATGGGATTAGAAAGAACGTTGTGCGACAGCAGAAGAAGTCCTATAATTGTAAACAGGATGATGCGCATATCTAGTAGTACATTAACCCCAAACTGTTGGATTGTCAAGCCGCACCCACGCCTTTATGCAGATCACGCAGAACAACCAAGAGGATGATTCCACATTTGCCTGCAAAATCACAGTCTTACGCTAATTGCCCATGGGGCGACCCGATGGCCCGGCCCGTCACGCGCCGGGCAGGTATTCCGCACGTCCACGTGCCGATGGCCCGGCCAGTCACGCGCCGGGCCAGATATGCCGCACGTCCCCGTGCGGCGCCTTGGACGGTAGATAACCTTTGACTGCTGACAGCTTATTTCGCGTTATTCGCCTCTATCGGCGCATCCTGATCCCATTGCTACGCATCCTGAGCCTGTCGAAGGATGCCCAAGCCTGCTGATGCCTGTGAACAAGTGTTCTGATGTTCTCTTGTCCTGCACTCACTGGCACGAATTGTGCAGCTTTTCTAAGAAACTGTTGTGCTTATTCTCAAGGAGTAACCGCGACCGAATATATGAAGATTAGAATAACTACGTTATTGATTCTGTTTGCCGTTTTGATTCTTTCTGGGAATACGGGTTGGTGCTACACAATCTACGTTGCACAGGCTGGAAACGACTCGTGGAGCGGCTTCACGTGGGAAGAAGCCAAAGGGACGATTGCTGCAGCTCTTGAGTCGGCTACTCCGGGCGATGAAGTCTGGGTGGCTGCAGGAACGTATGCCGGGCCGGTCATCCTGCGACGCGATATCGCCTTGTACGGCGGGTTCGCGGGCACCGAAGGGAACCGTGAAGAGCGCAATCCCTCCCAGAACCCGACGATCATTGATGGCAACAACTCGGGAAGCGCGGTGATCGCACCTCCCGGCGCGGGACTCGAGACGCGAATCGATGGTTTCGTCATCCGTAATGGGAGCGGTACCTATGATGGTATAACGACTTGTGGGGGAGCCATATACTGCTACGATAGCTCGCCGACGATCTCAAACAATGTTATCGAACTCAACAGCGCGACTTATGGTGGCGCAATCTACTGCTTTTTCTCAAGTCCACTTATTGAAGGGAATACCATCAGGTCCAACATCGCCGACTATGGCGCCGGCATTCACCTCGAATACTATTCGTCTCCTGCTGTAAACCGCAACACCTTCACAGGCAACAGCGCGCAATACGGCGGCGCGCTTTCGTGCTACTATTACTGCTTCCCCAGCGTATCAGATAATTCAATCTTGCAGAACACTGCGTATCTTGGCGGGGGCATCTACTGCGAGTACGCTTCTCCCAGCATACTCGCCAACGTTATCCGCAACAACACTGCCGAGGCCGGTGGTGCACTGTATACTTGGTACTACTCCGCGTCAACGTTCGCGAACAACGTCGTCTGGCAGAACAGCGCCAGCTACGGCAGCGGAATTGTATCTTATTATTACGGGACGGACCTCATTGCAAATAACACCATTGCAGCCAACACCGCCACTGTGGATGATGCTGCGATTACGTGCGATACGTCAAACCCCGTAATTGTTAACAACCTGATACTCGGAAACTCAGGCGGTATAAACGCAACGGGACAAAGTGTTCCTGGAGTGCGTAACAATGATTTGTGGCAGAACATATATTACGACTACCAGGGCCTGAGCCAAGGAGCAGGTGATGTCTCGGTCGATCCATCCGTAGTTGACGCCGATTCCGGTGATTTCCGCTTGAATGACGCCTCTCCCTGCGTAGATATTGGGGACGATGCTGTCGTAAAGCCGGAATGGCATGATGTCGGGGGGAACTGGCGTATTTATGGCAGCAATGTCGATATTGGCGCGCACGAGCTTGCTTTACCAGAACTCCTGCCGACGCCAATCTTAAGCCCGCACGGCGGCACATACGGGACTCCGGTAAGCGTAACTGTGGCTTGTCCCACACCCGATGTAACGCTACGCTACACGACAAATGGCATTGATCCCACATCTCAGGATCAGATAGTCAACGGCCCAATCGCCATCGACAGATCTCTGACACTCAAAGTCAAAGCCTGGTCGAGCGAAACGGTCACAAGTGCTGTTCAGGTTGCCGATTACGTGCTGAAAGCTGCCACACCCACATTTACACCCAACGGCGGCACCTTTAACTTCGTTCAGTATGTCACAATATCTTGCTCAACTCCGGGGGCAACGATCCGGTACACTACCAATGGTGACGACCCAAATGAGAGTTCCCCGGATGTGACATGGCCGATACAGGTAGCGAGCCAGCTTACCCTGAAGGCAAAGGCGTGGAAAGAGGGGTGGACTGAGAGCGAAACAGGAAGTGCGGAATTCCTGGTGCGACCGCCCCGCCTACACGTAAACAAGACCGCCTCCGGACCGATACGTGACGGACTTTCCTGGCAGTCTGCATACACTTCGCTCAGAGATGCGACGGAGGCAGCAATTCAAGGCGATGAGATATGGGTTGCGGCCGGAACGTACAGCGGACCGATCATCTTGAGGTCAGGAATAAAGATGTACGGAGGCTTTGCGGGTAACGAGACTTCCCTCAGTCAGCGAAACTGGAAAACTAGGATTACCGTAATCGACGGGCGGCAGCTAGACACGACTGTTACTATACTCAGTGGTTCAAGCACGCTCACCAGACTCGATGGGTTTACGGTCCAAAACGGGCTCACTTCAGAACTTGGTGGAGGAATCAGGTGCGATGCAGCAGCAACAATCGCAAATAGTGTAATCAAGGGTAATAGCGCCGGGTACGGTGGAGGAATAGCCTGCACCGGCGAACCAGCTTCAGTGATCGACAATCTAATAGTAAACAACACAGCTTTGCAAGGTGGAGGCATATTCTGTAGGGAAACTGCTTCGCAAATCATTAACAACACAGTTGCAAACAACCAGGCATCATCTGGTGGGGGAATTGCTTTTCTGAACAGTTCACCAGCTTTGAGGAACAACGTAGTGGCATTTAACTCCTCCGGAATACTGGCAAGAGGCCTGTCGTTTGCCAAGCTTACCAGCAATTGTGTCTATGGCAACGGCGCGTCTAACTATGTTGGTCTTTCGGCTGGTCAATCAGATGTTCTTTCTGATCCGAAGATGGTTTCCCCATCCACAGGCGACTACCATCTGACTCTCACATCTCCTTGTGTAAATGCTGGACAGGCGGCAGCCACAGATCAGCCGGAACGGTACGATCTGGATGCAGGGCCAAGGGTATTCCCAGCGGGTACGGTCGTGGATATAGGTGTGGATGAGTACGCTGAGGACGCAGTATACTCACCGCAGTCAGCCAAGGCGCTGGTACCGGACGGACAGCAAGTGATAATCTCAGCCCCGAGGGGACTGGTCGTTAGCGCGACGTTCCCGTCCTTACCTGCTTTCTACATCGAGCAAGTCGACCGCGCCTGCGGCATACAGTGCCGCAGCAGCGAACCTTTGCAGCCCGGACAGGGGGGGATGTTGCAAGGTGTGATGGCCACAATCTCTGGTGAACGCGCGCTGACAAATGCAACTCTTGTGCCGGGCACCCTTTTCGTGACTGATATTCCACGACCCCTGGGCTTGAACCTGCGGGATCTCGGTGGAGGAGTTTACGGACTCCAGCGCCGCATCGATGAGGCATACGGCGTCAACAACATCGGCCTGCTGGTTAGATGTTGGGGCACGGTCACTACAATCCAGGAATCCAGCTTTATGCTTGATGAGGGTAACCGCGCGTCTGCACTTGTTATGCTGCCTGCCGGTGTGGTTCCGCCTCCTGACGGCAGCAAGGTCGCTGCTATCGGAATAAGCTCCTGCTACGATACCGGTTACGAATTGGTTCGGCTCCTGCGAGTCAGGGGCGCTAACGACATCACTATCCTGCGGAACGAGTGAGATGCGGGCTGTCATGCGCCAACCGCCAGTATGAGCGCAGTGTGCGGCGGTAAAGTTACTGTATCGGTGTATTGCTTGCCGTTCACGTCGTGGTAAACCTGGTCAAGGGTGAACGTCACACTCTTGCTGGCCTCATAGTTGAGGAGAACCAGCCCGTTCGTGTACTTTCGACTCCAAGCGTACTGGTCAGTTAGCTTAGAGGCTGGTTCTGCAGGATCTCCGATGTAGAAATCCCACATGGGATGCCAGTACGGTGACCAGTCATTTGCGTGATGATAGGAGCGGTTTGCATAGGAAGCAGGGATCGCGATATAGTACATTGCAAGCGAAACGTTCTGCTTCTGATCATAGTCCTCCACAAAATTTCTGAGACCTCCGTCGGCGAACCAAACCTCCAGAGGGTCTTCGGAAACCGACTTAATTCTCTTTTCGATCACGCTGCCTGGGAGCCAACCACTACCGTTTACCGTCCAATCGACCGCTCCCTGTTCGTAAACCACGCCGTCGACCTTCGATCTCTGAAACTCCTGCCTGGCGCTCGAATTGCCGTATTCGCCAACACAGTTGCCAATGATTCGATACCCTGCACTACGCACTCCGTCCATAACATAGTTGACGAACGGCTTCCAAGCTTTCTCAAGCCAGTCAGAACTCGTTGGATAACCCGTGAGTGGAAGCACAGCTCCGTGTTCTTGAACAAACTCATCGAGATACGGCCGCCAGTAGTCGAAAACGAAGCCATCGAGACCCTTCCCAGCGCTCCTCTCTAGGGTTGCTTGCAGATAAGCTTCCTTGAAGCCGGGCTTGCCCACATCTAGCAACCACTGGTCGTCGGTTTCCTTGACGATGTCCCCATTGGCGTCGCGCAGCCACCAATCGTTCTTACTGATCTGGTCCTTTGAGAGAGGACACTGCCGGTAGCGCGTGTCGCTCGGGTTATTCCAATCTGAATCCCAAGACGGCTTACACATGAGTATGTAGTATCTATAGACGCGAAGCTTAGGATTCAGAGCCTTAAGCGCCTGTGGATTGAGTGTTGTCGAGCCACTGCCGATCCGAAGAATATCGGACTTCTCGGACAGCTTGACGTTGTCGTACCTCGCCAAAGTCTCGAGAGCCCGTGCCGCTGTGGCCGGAGATTCGTCGTTGCCAATCTTCCAGTTATTGTAATTATGCAGCCTCACAGACCGAACAGTCGAGTTCGATACTGCTGCGCGTAGTGCGCTATCTGAAGACGCCGAGTCACCGGCGCCTCCGCCACCACCGCAACCGCACAACGATACCACGATCGCTAAGAAAGTCAACATATAGTATAACTTTAACCGACTGCTGCCCATTTGTCCACTCTCGCATTGACGGAATTGCACTCATTGGTTTAAGTGCTCGTCTAGGTGCCTTCCAAAGCACTTGTTCCACTCCGATATGGTTCCGAGGACTGGTAGTTGTGCGGGAATTGGATTATGGGGGCCGAGAGTAATGCCAATTGCCTTTGCAGCCGACACTCGCAGTTCCGCACCCTTCGTGCTTCGACAGGCTCAGCATGGCTCAGGATGCGGAACTGCTCGCTCCGTGAGCAATTGATATGACGTGAATCTTTGCAGAACTTGCTGGGAAGCGTTGACATGTCCGCTAGCCTACAATATAATGCAGATAGATATACTCGCCTGCCAGCTTGAGTTGCTCCATCTTCACCCCATCGGGGGGATCGTCGAATGTCAGTAAGCCGGAGTGTCGTTCTATCCAGCATCTGTGCATGCCTCCTATCCTGCGGCCAGTGTAATGGCGTTGCCACCCTGACGCACCATATCTGCCGCGCAGGCCAGGTCTTTCTTGCCTGGTCTGACGACTCGCCTCCGCGCCACTACCGGGTTTATTGCTCCGAGAGTCCTATTATCGACTCCAGCTTCGGAGAGGCAATTCTGGTCGCTGATGAAGTTTTACCCGGCTCCGCCAAGGACCTAATCGAGACGCAAAGAGCGCTGTCCAAAGGGCAAGCTGACCCTGATGTCGGCTATAGCTTGACGAATCTTGGCCCACGACTAGACCCGACGGGCTCTCTGTGGGTACACACTGTCTCGGAGGAACGACAACGCTATTACGCGGTCACCAGGGTCCAAAGTGATGGAGACGAGGACCGTACGCTGGTCTTGGGAACGAACTCGTTGACCCAACCAATCGCCGAGACCATCGGACAGCCCGAACCCGTTGTAGACTCAGAAAGTGTCACCCCAATCTGGGGCAACATTTGCACAACTTTTCTGCACTGGGCTACCCCTGACCAGTCTCTCGCGGATGGATCTCCGTTCAAGTTTATCCTCGAGCAACCTGCACAAAGTTCTACCCTCCCAATGACAATCGTCCTTCATGGATATTCTCGGATATTGGACGACCCAAGCGAACAACGCTGGAGGTTTGTGCTGTCGCTAAGCGATTGGCATCCGTTTCTTCCACACGGCGGCTACGACTGGTGGTTTGGCTACGCCCGCGACTATGAATCTGGTGCGATCGAGGGCCCGGTCGTAAACTACACAGAAAAGAGGCTGCTGTGGACAATCAACTGGATTATGACCAATTTCCCAGTTGACAAAGAGCAAATCCTGCTAACGGGCTTCTCTATGGGAGCATCAGGGGCGCTTACTTTTGGTATCAGACACCCGGAACTCTTTGCCGCAATTGAGGCATTGTGTCCAAACATAAGTCCAGGGCTTCCAGGCATCGGATGGACACAGGATCAGCTTGTTTCAATATGGGGGCCGGTCGAGGGAGATGTTCTAACCAGCGAAGGTGTCAGTCCGTGGGAGCGACAGGACTGTACAAACTATGTTCGCAATTGCAAATCCGATCTGCCATTTATCAAAGTGAACAACAACCGGAATGATACTGTGCTGCCGTGGTTTCAATCGCCTCCGTTTTACAAAGCCCTAAATGACGGGCGGCACGGCTGCTGGATAGGGTGGGGCAATAATGGACATACAGTCAGCACATCGGGATACCCGGAAGAGTTCATAGAAAAGAAGGCTCGTGATATCAGAAAAGACAGGCCTTTTCTGGCGTTCACCAACGCCTCGTCCGACGACGAACCGGGAGCAGGCGACCCGAGCGACGGCGATCCCGTGGGACAGATGGGGTGTGAGTTTGTCTGGGAGTTAGTGCGCGACACGCAGGAGTCCTTCGCTTTTAGGGCGCGCTGCCAATCAGGAAGCAGCAATGTGGACGTGACACCCCGCAGAAAGCAGCAGTTTGCGCCAAATTCTGGTACAGACCTCGTCTATATGGTGACGGACGAGCTTGATAACGTGATATCGGAGGGCCGCGTCAAAGTGGGTGATGTGTCGGTGTTCACATTGGAGCAGGTGCAACTTGCCGACGATTGGCGAACTGTCTACATATACAATTGCAAGGAAACATCGGTTTCGGACCTGTCTACTCTTCCATCCGGCGCGCACGTTCTGATGCCACAATTAGTCGTTACCGCAGTCTTGGCTGATCGCTTTTACGCGGAACTGCGAGACAGGTCCGGGGCGATCGAAGTCATGAGCAACGAATTACCGGAAGTAGCTGATATTGTTCGAGTATTCGGTGTGAAAACAAACAATAAGACATTACAAGCCGTTGATATACTTCAAGTCGGTCGAGATGTGCCCATCAATCCTATCGGCTGCAGGATTATAGACTTGGCTGATGATAGTAAGCTTCAAAACTGCCTTGTCGTCGCGTGCGGCAACGTTGGGGCAGGGATAGACGGCACGTTCATTACCGACGGGAGTGGTACATGCGAACTAACTGGAGATATTCCGGGATACGATGGCTTCGCGCTGGTTCGGGGAATATGCACGTCCTTCAATGGTAGGGCTCGTGTTCTCGTTTTGTGGTCTGAGCGCGCCTCAGATTGAAGACATATTGGGTCTAAATCCCCGTCATAAGGTGGGCTATTTGGCTTTTGTTGCAAGGAAGCAGAAGTGATACGCGAGCTTGTTTCCAATCTTCGGGAAACGACGGAGAAAGCCTGCCAGGAGCGAGCCTACGGCGCCCGGAAAGTATATCGGACAACTCACAGTTTCTATGTCAGAGAGACTGTGGCGCCACAGGATGCTTACAATAGCGGAAGGCGCCATTGGCGCCTCGTGCGGCGCAGGACCACTCCTGCTTCCTGTGACCACCCTTTTCATTTTGCGCAGCAAGTTCCGCAGCCTATGTGGCATCCAAACTATTGGCAGCCGGTACAAGTAGTACACATTTGGCTCCATTATCAGCATCATGCCGCCGGGCTTTAACGCAGCAGCCAGCATACCGATAGGTTCATCCAAGCCGTCCACTGCAAAGTGGTGCAGGACATCGACGGCCAGTATCAGATCGAAGGAGTCTCTGGCAAAGGGAGGACGTCGAAGGTCACAGCACACACCGTAAGCTCCGGGACCCCTCTCCCGGTCAACAGCAGCGAACACAATATCAGCGTTCAGGAGTTTTGTGTCGGGGCCACAAACAACTTCCGACAGATCGTCCATTCCGCATCCGGCATATAGGACCAGTCTAGGGTGACTTGTCTCCACTAACCGGCTGACGAGTGAACGCAGGAACGATTTCGCCAATCGCCACTTCACGGCCGTGTCCGGCTTTGGCGTTGCCATATCGGCAAAAAGCTTTTCTTCGGTCTCCATTCTCTCTGCTTCCCGTGCGTTCGCTTCGTTCAAAAGGATTGGAATTCTGTTTTCGATTCGATAGATGCTGCGGCACAAGTTACATCTCAGCCCTTCCTCACACGTGTCGAGGCTGCAGCGGCACGTCGGACAGACAATGACATCTACCAGCCAGTGTTCTATTTCCGCCGACTTGTTTCCCATCCTGCGTCAGGCAATCCTTTCGTACACTCTAACCAGCGAATCCATATAAAGTTCTATGGAGAATCTTTTCTCCATCTTAGCCCTGCCATTCCTGCCCATGTCAGTCGCCAGAGAGGGATTGGTTATGAGTTTGCGCATGGATTCCGCGAGCGCTGCGGCATCCCCAGGTTCGAATAGCAGGCCGTCCACCTGGTCATCCACCAGTTCGGGAATGCCTCCGATTCTGGACGCTATTACCGGCTTCCCTGCGGATAGTGCTTCCAAAATCACCATAGGACAGTTTTCATACCATTCGGCGGGAAGAACGACAAACCTGGACCCTCTAATCAGATTGGCCAAATCCGGTCCGCTCTGAAAGCCAACAAATTTGACCTTGCCCAAGCCGTATTCGTTCGCAGCCCTCTGTCCCTCCTCGTAAAGCGGTCCCCTTCCGGCAAGTCGCACCTCGAAGTCCGGAATCTCCTTGCACGCTTGCAGCAGTGTCCTTACCCCCTTATGCGGTTCCAGTTTGCCGAGAAAGAGACCGTAATCTCCGGGCGTGTAGTCCGGAGCGATAGACTTCGTGTCTGCATAGTTGTAAAGCACTTCAATCTGATCTTCACGCAGCCGTCCATGCTCCACAATCTTGTCCTTGAGAAATTGGCTCGGCGTGATGAACAGGTCAACGTCTCGTTCATAGACCCCGGTCCACTTGTGGATGTACTCTTCCAGACAGCACACCAGGCTGCTGGGGAGAGAATCTTTTACGCACTTGTGGATTACTGCGTTGTAGAATCTTCGCCCCCCACACCTTTCACATACTTTGCCGTGGACAAGGAACAGCATGTTTGCACAGAGCGGCTTTCCGTCGTGGAGCGTGAGCGCGACGGGTATTCCGGCCTTTTTCAGCGCGATCAGGATCGATGGAGACAGTTGATGGTATATGTTATGAGCATGTGCGACATCGGGCTTAGTATCAGCAATAAGCTTTTCTATCCGTTGCCTGGCTTCCTTTGAGTAGACGATGTCTATAGCTTCCTTGACAAGGTGAGTGATGCCCTTGCCGCCCTTCTTGTTGTAGTCGATGTTCGGCACGAAGTAATGAGAGTACTCCGACTCGACATTGTCGGGGTGTGCCATTGCAAATGGGATCATGGTGTGACCCAGCGCTCCCAGCTCTCTAATTGTGTCGAGCACTATAGTCTCAGGACCGCCTACGGGCCTATAGAACTTGTTGCAGACGAGAATCTTCAATTCGGTCTCCACTAGCGGTTTCTTATACCAATTGTGTTTGAACCGGCCATAGTTCTGAAACGCGGATGGCGCGGATTGCACGGATTACGCGGATGGCGCAGGTTGTGAGGCTGTACTTCTCATCTACAGCCATTCACGTTATTGATCGCCGGGGAGATTCCTCCCCGGCGCACGTCCCTCGGACATCCGTCCGGCCCCTGGCCCCCGACC
>JACPPP010000140.1 GCA_016190935.1 Armatimonadota bacterium
CATGTTGAAACACGAAATACACGAAGAAGCTCGAAAGGAAAGAAAACTAGAAAGGGAAAGTATAGTATCTGATTCTCTTTCTTCCTTTCTTTACTTTCTAATTTTCTTCGTGAAAAAGCCCTTTCGCATTAGGGTCAGTTCAGATGCAACCGGTATTACTTATTCCATCCTTTCGTGGACTTCGTGCTCCTTCGCGGCCTTCGTGTTTCAGCATGGCCCTGACTTCCATTAACTGCAACACAGCCGACTCCCCTACTGCTCATCCCGCATCACCATAGTCGTATTCAAAGTAATGGTCCCGCCGATGCCGCCCGGATCGGCCGGGTTCAACATGTTGATCAAGTTCGCCGCTAGCATCTGATGGGGATAACTCAACTCTATGGAAACGCGCATGTCCGGTGACGAACCTGAAGTGGACTCAGTCATAGTAACCTGGCTGTCATCAAGACCGAGCTTGTTCGCCCAGGTTGTCTTGACTGCTGCCGCATCTCCTCCGAGAGCCGCGGACCGGGCGCATTCGCGGGCGACCTGGCTGAGCGCCAGGTAATCACGGAGCAGAAGACCGAAATCGATCATTCCGAAGACGAGGCCAAGCAGGAGCGTTATCGCGATGGCCATCTCGACCAGCGCGGCCCCCCGCTCGTTCCTTCCTATTTTCCCTCTTGTTCTCCCCCCGAACATCGTTATCGCCTTACCTTTGCCACAAGCGTGGCTTACTGGCTGTTACTTCCAACAACTGCTACGGCCACTGACTGGCACAACTCTCGAACTTACTATTAACAGTCAATCCAATTGCCGTGACGGCACCGACACACACAACCATGATCAGCATGAGCATCAGCCCATATTCCACCAGGGTCGCCCCTTCCTCATCCTTCGCTACCTTTACAATACTTGACCACATCCTTGTTTCCCTCCTTGTCGTGTCGTTTCACATTTCACGAGTCGGAAAATGGGTGGCGGCGGCTGGTGATCCAACCGCCGCCGATTGCCGCCTAGTCTACTGGAGATTCGTGTTGATCTCGCCGAACTTCGCATCAGCGCTTTGACCGACCAGTGTGACTGTCGCAATGCAAACCACCGCGATAAGGGCGAGCATCAGTGCGTACTCCACCATTGTGGCGCCCTCCTCGTCCTTCAGTACCTCCATGAACTTCTTGATCATCTTCTCCACCTCCTTTCTCTCGAGTTTTATCCTATTAAAGCCCAAACGGTTATTTTGGGATTCGACCCTAAACTAAAGCTGCCAGAAGAGCGCTGCAATCGTGCCAGCCGCAATGGGTATCGAATACGGCAGCTTGATCCTGCTCCCACTGATTCCGTCCTGGACGCTCACCTTGAGGCCCAGTTTAAGCCAGGCCGCCCGGGCCAGTCGCCCGGCCAGACCAAACACTCCATTGTGCCTGAGCAGTATCATTAGAGAGAATACCCCGCCTGCTACACCAGTAAACAGCAGAGCGCTCTTTATCAGCGGCAATCCGGCCAGCGAACCCACCGCTACCAGCAGCTTCGCGTCGCCCCCGCCTACGATGCGGAAAGTTACTAAGAACGCGGCAACCAGGATCATTATCCCGATGCCCGCCAGGCTTAGCAGCGCCTGATGATTGCCGCTCTGGAACCAGTGGAGAATAGGACCTGAGGCAATGGCAGGGAGCGTCAGCCAATTCTTGATCTTCCCGGTCCTCACATCTGTCACCACAGCGACCAGAAGGACCCCAATCAGCGCTGTCTCACTGCCACTTACTAGCAAACCTACCCCTCCTATCCTAATGCCACAGCTACCTGGAGTGTATCCAAAGCCGACCTTGTTTTAAACCACAGATCAGCATTCTTATTCTTAAACTTTTAGCCAAATTGTGCATCAGCACTTGCTTCGGACTGCATCCTGAGCCAACTTAATACCGCATCCTGAGCCAACTTACTACCGCATCCTGAGCCTGTCGAAGGATGCCAAAGCCTGCTGATGCTGGTGAACGACTCGGCTAGGCCAGTCTTCCCTGATAGACAGGGATACAGTAAACATGGTGCAAAAAGCGTGCCAATCAGCCTTATCCGTAATGTCAGAGACGGGCCATCGTATTCAGTCTGACCAGTTTTTCGCGAAAAGGCTACAACCAGGGTAATCGCGACCGAGTACGAATTTCGAAACGCGGATTACGCGGATTATGCGGATTGCGCGGATGGTGGATACCTGCAAGTTGTACTTAGTGATCGTAAGATAGCTGGTACAAGACCAACTGTTAGTTTATAGCCAAGCGGAGAGGGTAAGGGATAAGTTGCCTTATAAACCTTTTCGCGTCTTTCGCGCTCCTTCGCGCATCCTGAGCCATGCTGAGCCTGTCGAAGCACGAAGGACGCGTTTCAAAGAACCAATTGACGCTCAGCGATTTGTTTCCGCTTTAAGCCGGGTACCCTAATAATGGCCGATAATCACGGCTAAGTGACGTAGTCAGGAGGAATACGAATGGCAGCAGAGATTGAGGTTTGCAGTTCGACATTTATGGATGGAGAGATGATACCGAAAGACTTCACCTGCGACAGCGAGAATATCTCTCCCGATCTTTACATAGGCGAGCTTCCACCCGATACGAAGAGCGTTGCCCTGGTATATGATGACATAGACGCTCCGAAAGGTGTCTTTACTCACTGGATTCTGTTCAATTTACCACCGGATGAGGGATACTTGCCGAGGGGCGTTCCGCTCGCTCCGATGCTGGAAAATGGCGCGAGGCAGGGAAAGAACGACTTCGGGAGCATCGGGTACGGCGGCCCCTGTCCGCCGAGCGGAACACACAGATACTTCTTCAGGTTCTATGCGCTCGATAGCATGCTCGATCTACAGCCTGGCGCTGCAAGACGCGGGTTCGACGAAGCGATCAAAGGACACGTCCTGGCGGAAGGCCAATTGATGAACAAGTACTCGACCTCAAGTTGATCATCCCGGCATCAGGTCGATCGTTCGAGCGGAGTTGCACATCCCCTTGATGGGGTTGGATCTCAAATCCGGCCCCATCAAGGGAAAATCCGGCCCCATCAAATCTCGTAGTCTGCGGCGGGATCAGTGAGGCTGGTAAGGATTGGTTATCATGGCTTATCTTGATCGTGAGGCGTGGTCTCCTCAGTCGCGCGTGTTGTAGAGCAGATAGTGGCCCCAGGGCACCGGAATCTGCGGGCTGCCCGGAAAGACGCTGAAGGCGATCTCGCGGCCGTTGCTGTCGTCGCCATCCATGTTGCCGCTGGCGAGGCTGTTGATGACAAGTCCCCCTTCCTCGTAGAGCGTTCGGCGTACATAGTCGTGGAGCATGACCGTATTACCGGAGCAGTAGCCCGCCTCGGCGCGCCGATAGGCGTAGATATGGCCGCGTTGTGTCGAGGCGAGTATCTCCGGAACCCCGTCGGCGTTGTAGTCGTCGATGAGAACATCCATGAAGAACTCTCCGGGCCGGAGGATGTCAATCATCTCAAAATCCCATGTCCCTTGGCCGTCCAAATGCACGTCGGGGGCGTAGACACGTCGCTGATAGGAGAGGAGATAACCGCGATCGCCGGCGCGCACGGCAAGGATCAGCTCGTTCTTTCCGTCGCGCGAGGGGTCGCCGATGGCCAGACGCCCGCTGGGCTGGCCCTCCACCCTCTTGCCAATCATCGGGTGTGATTCGGGGAGAAGCGCGCCATCGAAGGGGGCGCGTTGCGCTCCTTGGGCCGATCGGATAAGCTCGATCCGGGATTTGGTCTCCTTGGGAAAGCCTCCACCCATATAGCCGCGGACGCGGAGCTCGCCGCTCTTGAGGATCCAGGCGATCTCAGCCTTGCCATCCCCCGTAAGGTCGCCGACGGCGCAGGCGGAGAAAGGTTTGCCGTCCGCCTTGATCTCGTCCCAAACGTCCGTGACGTTCCACGTGCCGCGGCCGGGAGGCGTCTCGCCGCCCTCGTTCCGCCCTAAAAGCAGACAGCTCCGATTTCCGATAGCAACGTAGGCCTTCGGATCCGAAGGAAAGAGGGCGATGGGATTCGAATAGCCGACGGCGCCCTCCACGGCGGGGTCGAGCAGCCAACTTTCGACCGTCCACGCCGGGGACATCCAGGGCCGGGTGTTAGTCCAGCCGTCGATGAAATCGCCCTTCGTAGGAAAAGGGCGCTTCGGATCCCGAAAGAAGACGCCTATCGGCCCCGCCGCAATGCGGTAGAAGCTGCGCGTCCACGCCTCGGACCGTTTCACAGCCTCCAACCGTTCCGGCAGCGCACCCGGCCAGGTTCCACCCTCTGCGCCATACGGACGATCCACCGGAACGCTGAACAGGGCGAGCACTTCGTCGCCCCGGCGGCCGTCGAAGTTCCCCGCGACGAGCCAGATCGGGCCGAAGCCGCCGACGGAGGGGAAGAAGATCACCTCCGGCCCAATGGGGGCCACGACACGGCCCATCTTTTCGGCGCCAAAGACCTGGAGGATACAGGATGGCGAATCGCCGCCCTTGCTGGCCGCGATGACTTCCATTCGCCCATCCCCGTTCACGTCTCCCATGGTCAAGGCGTGTTCCGCCCCAGTATCGACGTGCAGCTCGACCACGGAGGGTCGGTCGCCGAACAGGCAATGAGGTACTCCCAGAAGGAGAACGACCCATACACCGTATAGTTTTCGCCAGTTCATTCCATTCTCCTCACTCGCGCGTGTTGTACAGGATGTAGTGTCTTCCCCAAGCGACGCAGAAACCGATCTCATTGCCGTTGCTCGGATCGCCGTCCATATTTCCCACGGCCAGGGCGCGGATTTGCTTGCCCTCCGTCGGGAAGGGTCCATTACCGATTCCGTAACCACTTTCCGGGACATCCCACAGGGTGCGGCGGGAATAGTCCTTAAGCGGCGCCACGTTGCCGGGGGCGTATCCGGCTGTTTTCCGTCGGTACGCGAAGATGTGCCCGCCGTCCGTGGTCAGGAGGATCTCGTCGACGCCGTCCGCGTCATAGTCTGCGATGACAAGGTCGCCGGGCTTCTCCTTCGGCAGGATGTCGATGATCTCATAGTCCCACGCGCCGGTGCTGTCCAACGTCTCCCCCGGGCCGTACTGGCGACGCTGATAGGAGAGAAGATAGCCCGTGTAGTGGTCCTCCGCGGCGACGATCAACTCGTTCTTTCCGTCGCGCGAGGGGTCGCCGATGGCCAGCCGACCGGAGAACTGCCCGGGATGACGGTGCAGCCAGCGGCCGATCTTCGGGTGCGTGGCTGGCAGCCGTACGCCGTCAAAGGGGGCCATTTTTGGCCCGGAGACGGCGCGGACCAACTCGACAGTGGAAACCTGCTCGTCGGGAAACTGGCCGCCCAGGTAGCTATGGCCGCCAATCTCGCCCGTGCGGCGGAAGTACATGGCCTCGACATTCCCGTCGCCAGTGAGATCCCCAAGAGCACAGGCGCAGACCTCGTTGAGGACGCCTACCTCGTGCCAGGCGTCGTGGGTCGTCCAGGTTCCATGGCCCGGCGGCGTGCGCCGGTCCTGGTCGCGTCCCAAAAGGAGGAGGTCGTAATTGCCGATTGCGACATATTCCTTCTCATCGCCGGGAAAAACCCGCATCGGATTGGAGTAGCCCGTGGCCCACCGGACGGCCCGGTCATCGAGCCATCCTTCCTTTCTCCATGGGCTCTCCTTTGGAATGGGAATGTCCGGCTTGGGGGCTCCCACGGGTTCCCGTTGGATGTTCCAGAGAGCCGACAGTTCGTGGGCCCGCTGGGAGGGGAACGGAGTTTTAGGGTCGCGGTAGAAGACCCCGATCGGATACGGCTCCCACTGGCCCCACATGCAGAGGGTCATCACGTCCGGATACCCGTCGCCGTTAAAGTCGCCTGTGAGGACCCACAGGGGACCCCGGTTGAACGTATCCCAGCCCCACGCCAAGATGATTTCCGGCCCCCGCACGGAGAGCTTGCCATCCGGGGACGATTTCGGGATAAAGCCGTCTATCGGCACCGGCTTCGGACGGTTCTCGTCTGAAGTCGTCAGGCCGTAAGCGAGTAGATAGTCGAGCCGCTCGGACTTGACCGCAGCGATATACTCCGCCCTGCCGTCCCTGTCCAGGTCGGCCATTGTGCAGCCGTTGGTCTCCGTCCCGCTGTTATCGTAAATGAGGAGCGCGTCGGGGATCTTCCCGTACGCGCCCAGTCCCAGACACAGCCAGACCCCGACTACGAAAACCGAACAAACAGCGTAACGCGTTGTCATCCTCCTTTACGCTCCTTCAATGTTACAGATGGAAATGGCCTTGCAAAACTCGTAAGGGCTACGCCACTCAGAACCCGCGGAGCACCGTTAGTAAAAGCGGGGATAGCGCAGAAGCGAACTGATCCCCTCCGCTACCGGCGCTCCCCACGTTGCTCGACCGCTGCTGCCCGAAGGACCCGATCCACCAGCCCGCCGCGCTCACACGGGCCGCTCAGGTCCTTTCCTTCAATCGCTGCCGGAACGGACCAAAGCATCATATTCTGATAGTAGTCGTTCCCAAAGATCATCGCGCCGGTGTCGGCACGGTAGATGCAGGGCATGTCCCACACGACGCCCTCCTTGTTGGTCAGCGTGTCCATCGTTCGCTTGAGGAGGTCCATTCCGAATGTCTGGTCACCCGCATACAAGTACGTCATAGCCAGCATCATATTCGCGGGCGGGTGGTTCCCTTCCCTGGTCCAGAAGCCGCACGGGCCGTCAGGAGCCTTCGTACCATCCCGCTGCATAAACAAGAAGGCCCCGTGCGGTGAAAGATTCTTATTCGCGTTGCACTTCTTGATCGTTCCAAGCGTCGCCTCGACCCGGTCAGGGTGAAACACATCCGGTAAGCCGTGGGACTTGGCCATCCATTGGCCTTCAAGTTGATAGCCCAACACCAGGTCCTGCTTCCTGTCGGTCTCTGGCTCGAGGTAGACAAGGTAGTAGTCGCCGTTCCAGAGTTCGTTCTCAAGCACCTGGGAGCCGGCCCTCAGCCACTCGTCACACTCCTGGACGAAGTCGGAATCTCCCATCTTCTCCGCCATACGGCGGACCATACGCAACCCCGCCATCCGCACTCCACCTACGTGCGGCGAAAGACCGCGGAAGTCACAGCTCTGGAACCAATGGTCGCCATTAGGATGCACCCCAAGCACCTGCTTCGGGCCGTAGTCTGGCCGCAGGTTCATAGTGAAGGTGGTGACCCTTTTGGCGCAGTCGTAGAACTCTCTGAGTATATCGTCATTGCCGGTGCGCATCCACATCCTGTCGATCATATCGACCATGGCTGGACCGTCCAGGTTGAATTGACCACCCATCGGATTACACTTGCCTGGGGTGGAGAGGCTGTATAGGCTGCCGAAGTTGCTTGCGCAGCCGTTGGGGTTCTGATACGCCTTGCGTCCACGCAGGGTCGAGAGAACTGTGTCAGGGAAGAAATAGACGAGCGGGATGTTCCCGTACCAGTCGGAGGAAACACCTCCCATATTGGGGCAACTCTGCGGACACTCATTCAGACCAAAGAGTCCATCCTCTTTCCTGCACCAGTCCCCGATTGGCGGCCCGGCCTGCGCCCATATTCCACATTCGGTGA
>JACPPP010000010.1 GCA_016190935.1 Armatimonadota bacterium
GCATTAGGGTCAGTTCAGATGCAATGGTAATACATCTTTCCGTTCTTCCGCCATTCCGTGCTTCCGTGGAAATAAAGGAGTGTCTCTGGCTATTTTATTATGAATAGCGATTCAGAAATACCGGTGTTGACCCGCAGGTTATTATAGCTTATCGTGCCCGCGTAGCCGCCGTCCGGCGCGTAAGCCTTCACGAGCGTCGCGATTGGAATCTTGCCAAACGTCCTGTGATTCGTGTAGATGTATCTTGACTTCAGACTGCCGTCTCCACCGTAGCGTTCGCGTTTGAGCATCTTAAGCGACTTTGAGTCCAGCCAGACGAACTCGTGGCGTTGATTCTCCGTACCTCGTGGGACCAGCTTGAGCTTAGCCGTGCCTTTCGATTCCGAGATGAGACTGACCGCATTATCCCTCCAAAGCAGGTCGGAGGCAAACCCTACATCAAGTGTCGATTGCTTCTTTGCGATGTCGTCCGAAAGGTCGTCTATCGTCTTGAGCATCAGCGCCGGCACGAGGACTTGTTTCTTGTTTCCAGAAAGTATATATGTGACATCTACACCTTTCGATTTGCCCTGTATCTTGTAGTTGTCGGGCCGCTGGAACCAGATACTTGCCTCGCGGAACCCGTGGTCCAGAAACTGCAGCACTCCTTTATTGATCTCACCCGCGTCAGATATGCTTACGGGTGTAATAACCATTGTGGCCTGAACATCCTTCACAGATGAAGTTGCCGCTGACAGTCGTTTACGGAACTCTTCCGCCGACTTGGAACTCGCGGTAGAGGCTAGGACTGCGGCGAGGGCGACCGCGACTATTGTGCGCTGAAGGCTGGCTGAAAAGGTCATTATTTATCTCCTTGCCTGACTCATGCTGTAGACTCACTGAGAATACGAGGATGGAAGTCACATAGTTACCTGAGACGGCAGTCAAACGCTTCCATTTCCTGATGGCTGAGGGTTGACGGTGGCAGTTCATTTTGATGGCAGGGTCACCAGGAACATTGACAGATTCAGCTAATGTATTGCAGTAAGTTGGGGTCACGCTGAAACACGAATTGCGCGAATGACGCGAAACAGGCTGTCAGCAGTCAGCGGTTATCTACCACCCAAGTCGCCGCACGGGGACGTGCGGCATGCTTCGACAAGCTCAGCATGCGGCCCGGCGCGTTACGGGCCGGGCCACCGACTTAGGTTTCCAACCCCCAGCCCCCAACCCCCTATTGCGGCTATTAGCTGCTTCCGTTCTTGAGCTCAGTAAAAATCTCTGATACAGCCGCGGCGATGTTCGGGTCGGACTCGATCAACAGCTTCACTTTTCGTATCGAGTGAAGGACAGTCGAATGGTCCTTTCCTCCAAAGGCATGGCCGATGACGGGCAGAGAGGCGTTTGTAAGTTCACGGGAGAGGTACATTGCCACCTGCCTGGCAAGGACTATGTTCTGGCTTCTTTTCTTTCCGGTTATGTCATCGACAGGAACCTGGAACTTTCTGGACACAGCAAGCTGCACCAGCCGGGGGTCGAGCGGCAGGGTCTCCTCCGAATCGCTGAAGTAGCCGCCGAGCACCTCTTTGGCCAGATTCTTATCAACGGGCGTCTTCATAAGCGCAGCATACGCGTGAAGTTTGATCAGAGCTCCCTCAAGCTGTCTTATGTTGCTTTGGATGAGCTTGGCGACGTAGGCGATGACATCATCCGAGAGCGTAAAATGCTCTGCTGCGGCCTTGGCCTGGAGTATGGCCATGCGGGTCTCGAGATCGGGCGGGGCAACGTCCGCCACCATGCCGCACTCGAAGCGGGACAGAAGCCTTGAATCAAGCTCAAGGTCCTTTGGCGCTCTATCGCTGGTCAACACCACCTGTTTTCCGCTGTCGTAGAGCGCGTTATACGTATGGAAAAACTCCTCTTCGGTCCTTTCCTTGCCGACCAAAAACTGGATATCGTCCACGAGCCACACGTCTACGCTTCGAAGCCTGCGCCTGAATTCCGCAATCCGGTGTTCACGGAGCGCTGTCACATATTGGAAAGTGAACGTCTCTCCGCTGATATAGGCGACCCGGAGACCGGGCAGGTTCTGCTGGATCGCAACGCCGATGGCGTGCAGAAGATGAGTCTTTCCGATGCCGGGCCTTCCGTAGACGAACAAAGGGTTGTAAGTTCGCCCTGGGGCCTGCGAGATAGCGAACGCGGTCGCGTGCGCAAGCCTGTTGGACGGCCCAACGACAAAAGAATCGAAATTATAGCGGCTATTCAGCGGCAGTGACAGCGGCTCTTCGGCCGCACTGTCGCGCTTTCTGACCGGCGGCAGCGTTTCCTGCAAAATGGCCGGCTGCTCGTCATCGGTAGTATGCTTGATGACAACGCGGATTTCTCGGCCAAGCTCTTCTTCGAGAAGGTTTTTGATATCGGCTAAGTATTTGCCTTCGAGCCAGTGCTTTGCAAATCGGCTGGGGGTGCCTAGAACTGCAACACCGTCCTCGAACGAGACCGGTATAACGGGTTTAACCCAACTCTCATAAGAAGGCTTGCTGACCTTTGATGCGAGCGCTTCTTGCGCCCGATTCCATGCCTTTTCAAACGCCAGGCAAGCGCCGTCCTCACCAAGCAGAAGCTGTTTAGCCACCTTGCCCACTCCTGTGGAAAACTTATAGGAAGACGCCCCCAGCGACTTACAGATTATAGCAAAACACAACCGGGCCTGCAATGCTTTTCTGAAGAATTCGGTGGGGAATATTCCCCAGCAGATATTTGGCTTGCGGTCATAGTTTGTCAGACGAAGGTAGGCCCGATCTTCGCTGTGTTGCCCCCTCTTGGAACAAACAGTATTTCAAAAATTTTCTTAAAATTTTCCCCAAAACCCCTTGACAAACGCTGCAAAAGCGGGAATACTACATGTGTCGGGAATACCCAGTGACTTGGGGATATAGTTTTGATGAAGGGAGATTAATTATGACTGAAATGAAAGACCTTCCGCCAGCCGAGTTCCAGATAATGGAGGTCCTCTGGCAAAAGGGAGAGGCGACGGTAAAGGAAGTCCACGCTGAGTTAAGCAAGCGCAAGCAGGTGGCCTACAACACTATCGGCACAGTTCTCACGCGACTTCGACAGAAGGGGGTTGTGGACGCATACGAACGCAACTTCGCCTGGGTGTTCAGGCCGCTTATATCCAGGGAAGATGCTGTGCACAAGAAGCTGGATAATCTCGTGAAGCTTGCGTTTAACGGCAGTGTCGCTGAACTTGCGGCATTTATGGTCAAGAAAAGAAAGCTGACCGAGAAGGAGGTCGCTATGCTGGAAGCTGTTTTGGGCGCGGAGGAAGTAGAAGCTAAGCATTAGGCCGCTCCGTGTTGTTGGCATATCCGTATGAAGATCAAGGGGGAAGAGAGATGGAGCAAGCAAGCAGTTTGTGGTTTTTGGAGTTCGCGCTTAAGGTCTCGTTACAGGCCGCGGTATTGGCCCTGATCGTTCTGGCTGTCTCCAGGTTTGCTAGGAAGGCCAGCGCCGGTCTGCGCTATCTGCTCTGGGCAGCGGTGCTCATCAAGTTCTTCGTGCCGCCGTTCGCCCACTACCCTTCCGAGTTCGCATTCTGGAAAGTCGAAGCAGGGCCGAAGCCTGCGGCCATTGCGCAGGCTGAATCATCCGTGACGCCACCTCTGGCGGACCCGGGTGTTAGCGGGACTATCGGACCCGTTCAGGTCGGCAACCCGCCGCTCGTGATCGAGCCATCAGCCTCAGTGAGCCGGAACATTCAGACGAAAGAAAGCTCTCCGCCTCGTGTAGCTATCCCTGACCTCCGAGCAGTGGCGCGGATTATATGGCTGATGGGCGCATCCTTTATGCTCGGAGTGCTCTTCATTCGATGGCGGTGGCAGGTCAGGATGATGAAAACCGCGATACCTGCAAATCGAAGGCTGCGCGCGCAAGTAGCCGATGCTTCTTCGCGGATGCGTATGCGCAAGGCTCCCAGGGTAGGTGTCTCGGAGGCTGCGGGAGTGCCGATGGTCGTGGGATTCATCCGGCCGATGGTCATCCTGCCCAGTTCAATCGTCGGGGCATGCGACTCGAAGCAGATTGAAGCAATTCTTCTTCATGAGTTCGCGCACGTCAAGCGTATGGACATGGTGATGATATGGCTGCAGCAGATTGCGCAGATGTTCTTCTTTTTCCATCCATTCCTATGGCTTGCCGGCAGCGAAGCGGCAAAAGAGCGGGAACTTGCCTGCGATGACCTTGTGCTGTCCAGGTCTGGAATATCACCCGCTCAGTATGCCAGGGGATATCTGGCGGCGCTGAAATACGCGCAGCTTAGCCCGGCTCGCGCTGTCTCACTCGGGATGGCCGAGCCTGTCGATACTGAAAAGCAGAGGATGCTGCGGATAATGAGATACACCCATCAAAAGAATCCGGTTGCGTGGATGGTGGTCACCGCCCTGGTCATAGCGCTGGGATTGCCCACCTTCACGGGAGTAAGGGCTTGGGGCGAGGGTGACAACAACGGTGCCGCGGAAGCTCGCATTGGTTCAGCTAATGTTGCCGATGATCATCCGGAGCGGAGGAAAGCCTACAGGAATGATAAAGCATACGAGTACTTGCAGAAAAAGGATTGTGAGGCTGCGCTGACAGCATATCAGGATCTAACGAAAGATTATCCAAATGCACCTGAGGCCGCAAGATGGTATCGGTATATGATGGACTGTTACGTAACACTCAACAGGATGCCTGAGGCTCTAGCGGCGATAGACAAATCTATAGAGATATCTAGCGAAGCTTCGCCTCAAACCGACGAGTCGGCTGTCGTCGATTGTGGCGTTGGGCCTCAATGTTTGAGTATAATTGTGCCATGGCTAATATCAACGAACTACTCGAAAAGCATGTAACGCTGGACGTGGAATGCGTGGA
>JACPPP010000128.1 GCA_016190935.1 Armatimonadota bacterium
ATGGTCATCCTGACTGCCCTCAAGGTCCGCGAACTCGTCGTTATCCCGTCTCTTGCCGCAGCATAGACTACTCATGTTGCGTGCAGATTGAACGCAATTTCAGTTGTTAGATACTATGGTTGCGGATACGGGCGATATGGTCGTGCGTTCGGGTACTTCCAGCACCAGAATTCTTCTGCACCGCGCAGGCTTTGCAGGCATCGTGCCAATAGCCAGCTCAGTCGACTTCTCTGATACCGGGCTGATGCCTGGAATAAATGACGCCGGAAACGCGATTGCGTTTTACGGTGTAAAGTCCGGCCGCCCCGGCATATTCGTGGCTAGGAGGAAAGCCGACGGAACTTGGGAGAACCCTGTCCGGGTAGCCGGCAGGAGTACGGACGCTGGCCCAGGGCCTTTTAGTGGCTTCTCCGAACACACGCGGGTGGGTGTCAGCAACAGCGGTCAAATAGTCTTTATAGCCAACTACAGCTCGGGTCAAGCTGCAATCTACTCTGTCTTCGTTGATCTCGATTTCGTCGGTCCTTTGGCTGACGATAAGCGCGACGAGTGGTGGCTGGGTGCTGTACCGATTGCACAGGCTGGAGATACTCTTAGCGGTACGTCGGCGGCAATCCAGACTTTCTCATTGTACGACCCCGTGAACGACGATGGAAGCGTAGTCTTTCACTCAACACTAACGGATGGAACGGAATGCATTGTCAAGGCAGAGGTTCCGGTAAGGGTGAAGGTCATTCGCACCGACATTAGACGCGACCACTGGAACGACCTGCGTCCCTATAGGGGCGTAGTATACTCCGGCCATGCGACGCAGATGAAAGGTAATCTGGAGTTACTCATAAACGGCACTCGCCAAGAATTCGTGAACGGTATATCATCGACCGACTGCTGGGAGATGCAGGATGTACTGCCAGCCGGTCTGTATAGTGGAGCGAGGATCGCCCCAATACACCCTAATGACCAACCCCCCGTAGGAGAGACTGCCTGCAAGTCAGAGGACCCATTTTCATCCACGACTTCACTGGTTACTACAATGGGGACAATTCTGGGACGAAGGAAGGAGGAAGGAACGAACCCGCCAAAACCACCGGGTGTGTTACGTGCCTCGGCGACTACCACAGCGAGTATGTTCCCAAGTTCCTCGGTAAGATTCGCAGTTCTGGTCACACAAAGGGCATCCTGGTAGACATACGGAACCGGTTCACAGGCGAGACCTACAGCATATCGGGCGCCGTGTACGACGGGACGGGGGATAAGGCTCCATGGTCGGGTGTCAAAGTAGTGGCAAGTTATGATGACCAGGCAACCGCTGACGACAGGACATCAGAAAACAGCGATACTAACGGCCATTACCTCGTCGAGGGTCTGGAACCAGGACGAACTTATCAACTGACTGTGAACCAGCCTGGATGGCGATGTAAAGGCACGAGGATGGTGTCGGCTCCAAGTTGGCTCAACAACGACTTTATCAATGATTGCAGGATAACCACCGGCTGGCCTCCGGACTTCTATGGCGTGGACCTCACATTACGGCGAGCTTCTAAACATTGAGCTTGATGGGTCCATCCCAAGCGGCAACTATCACGGCACATTGTTCCTTTTTGGCGGCTCAACTGAGAGTGACCACCAATACATCGGAGAAGCAGGCTTCCTGATATCCGTGCTTCCACCGACCCCCATAGGCGTTGCGAAGGGTTTTGATGAGGGTTCCGGCGTCTACATCAAAGATGCAGTCGTGACGACTGAAGGCTTACACGACGGAAGTGTTTTCATCGAGTCGGCAGATCGTTCATCCGCTGTCAGAATCCTGAGCAACCTCGGATTAGCAGCCGGTGACCGGCTGAGTTTCCTCGGTACCACGGGCTGGTTGGATGGTGAGACAGTAATCGAAGTTCAGCAGCCTGGCGGACTATATCATGGTCAGGAACTTGGTGCACTCGGGATGACGAACTCAGCAATAACAACGGTGGATAGCGAGTATTCGGTGCCCTTCGGTCTGATGGCAAATGGAATGCTCGTGACTGTATGGGGAACAGTCAGCTACACACCTGAGATGGCCGCACTCTTGGAAAAAGCCACAGGAGTCGCACCATACTTCATCGGTAAGCCGAACCCCTTTATGATGCGCAGCGCGCTCAGATACCTCGGAGTACACTCTGAGGAAGCAGTCATAGTCGGCGACAGAATGGACACCGATATAGTGGCCGGAATGGAAAGTGGTATGGAAACGATACTGGTTCTAACGGGCGTCACGAAAGCTGAGGAAATAGATCGGTTCCCCTATAGGCCAACGAGGGTAGTGCCGTCCGTGGCCGAGATTGAACTTATCTGAGAGGGCAGGGGCATGAATACCCCTGCCCATCCATATGCTCAGAAGCCCGCCATCATGCGGCTTATGAGTTGGTATATTTCCGTGCCGTAGATCACCGGTTTGATACCATCGGCTGTGACTTCAGCTCCAAGCGCGCCTGTCACACATACCATGTCTCCCGGCTGCACGTTGGGATATGTCCCCGGCGAATGGCTGAAGTTGACCTTGATTATTCTTGCCACTTGGAGTAAGTCTCCCGAAGGCTGTTCAGCCAATAGCAGCACCTTAGTGGCGGGGTCGTAATCGCGGACAAAACCAGTTGTCCGGACATACAAGCCGACCTTGTTGAGTCCTATGCCGTCACCAACGGCCGGTTGCAGGCCGGATGCCGAGCCGCCCAGGTCTCGGATGATAATCCCGAGCGGACGGATTGGATCAGTCATACCAATCGGCTCCATATATGCCGCATCGATTCTCGCCTCACCATTTACCACGCCCATCACGCCAAGCACTGACAGGATTGTGCCGGGCGCGAACTGCGGCATAGGCCCGTCGTTAGCATAAACAAGCATGCCGGATGAACGATCAGGCATTTCCAGATCGACGAACACATCGAAGAAGCTGGATACGGCTGGTCCACCCATCTGGACGGGCTGCCCTTGAGCGAGCTGCTTTGCCTCAGCGGGGTTTGGGACGCGGGCGCACGGCTCGCCGAACACAAGGCTGGCCAAATCCAGATAACCGAACGGCTGGCCATCCGAGTAGAGCTGGATTTGCGGCGCCCCCGCTGCTGTTGCAAACACCGTCCCCGGAGGAGGAGGCCATGTGGTCAATCCCGATGCCTCGAGGTGGACAGGGTCGCAGTGTAGGAGCTTTGTCCCGCCGCCCAGATCGGGCAGATTGATCTCAAAGAAGACGTCGAAGAAGCTATCGATCGTGTTGTTCACGTCCGAGCCGCCCTGCTGCAGGACGTAGCCCTTCGATGTCTTATTCGGGTCCTTCTTGACGTCTAGTTTGTAAGTCCACTCGATCTTGGTGAAGTTGAGCGATAAGGACTCCATCGGCCTGTCACCACCGGAACTTACGGAACTCCAGGCGGATACGGTAACCGGCAGTCTGATCTTGTCATAAATCCCATCGTTGTTGAAGTCACCGCCGATGCTGCCCGTGACCGACAGGCAGTCCGTAACAGGCGGCGGAGGCGGCGGGCCGATAGCTATTCGCATGTCCTGAATGACCCAGCCGCTCGGGTTGCCGGTGCGATCGAGCAGAGGCAGATTCGGGGTGTTGAGACTCAGGATCGTCCCACTGGGTAAGCCAGGTCCGTTGACCACGGCCTTAAGATCGGCCGGCTGGCAGTTGTGGAGCGCCCAGTCACCCACGAAGACGTCGAAGAAACTGGGCATGGAGAAGTCAGCCGGAAAGCCGGTTCCGGGAGTCTGCTCTGTGACATTGCCGAGCGAACTGCGGTTCGGCGACTCGCGAATCAGGATCGGACCAAACGTGGGATCAGTCCCTCTGATGTCCAACGCCACCATCTCGGTGTCATAGTATCGCTTCGGGTCTGGGCCACCAGGCTGCCAATCTCCGCGGCGGCCCAGAAGGTCTCCATAAAGCTGGATGACAAACGAACTGCCGCTGTTCGCGTCATACAGGGTGATCTGACCCGTCGCCTCCGCGCAGTCCTGGCGCGGCAGATCGGGAGTGGGCGGGTGGTTGACCGTCCAGGAGTTGATTTGCCCATACCAGCCGGTTTGGTTGCCGGCATCGTCGCAGAGCGGCATCGGCTCCCCGGCCCCTTTAAAGACAGTTTCCAGCGGGAACGGAACGACGCTGATCCCGGTTGACTGGAGCCGTTCCGTCGTGCAGTTGCCTATGCCCTGCTGGCCCGTGAAATCTATCCGGTAGGTTATGTCGAAGAAGCTGTCCACGTTCCAGCTACCACCCGGTTGCTGTTCGATGAAACCGGGATTCGGCGGCACGCCCGTCAGCGTGACCATGCCGAGCGCGGAATCGCTGCCTGTCAATACAAGGTTGGGAACCTCGACAGAGCAGTCCGGGAGGCCATCGCCGTCGCTGTCGACCGGATCGTCTCGGTCCATCGTCATAGGCCCTGTCAGCACAATCCTGTGACTCGTGCCCAGCGGGTCAACCAGTGTATATATAATCTCGGTGTCGAAGCAGTCCGTCCCGCCTGCCGGGAGTGGACCGGTGTCACATGCGTCGCCAATACCGTTCCCATCCGAATCCTCCTGGCAGAAGTTCGATACGCCCGGACAATTGTCGCAGTCGTCGCCGACACCATCACCGTCCGCATCTCGCTGGAGCGAGTTGGGCAGGGACGGACAGTTGTCAACGATATCGGGGAGGCCGTCACCATCTCCATCCGCCGTCTGTCCGCCAATGGATGCGAACACACTCTGAGCGGCAGGTCGGGGTACCAGCGCGTCCCATACTGCCACGCGAAGGGAGTGTGACTCCGGCTTGCTGGGACACCTGTCCAACCGTCCGCCCGGGACGAAGTTGCTTGATCCCACGAGAGACACCATCGGCGTCCTCGGATCGCCATCGTGATCAACTAAAGTCCCCGGCGCGGCTACGATCAGACCGAAACCCGGGTCTGAACCAAGCCAGGTGCTGTTCCACGAGAACTCGATCGGAGGAAGTCCCTCCGCTCCCGTATCCAATACCCTGATCTGGCCAGGATCGGAGACGCGCGTGAAGATGAACTTCGCCTGCACAGGGAGCGCCGCATTGAACGTGCCTCCATTCATTGAGGAAGGGTCCTTCACGATGGTCATCGTGCCGGTCGGCCGGAATTCAGTGCCCGACAGACACACTTTCACGTCCCACAACTCCGGCGGATCCGTCAGGTAGGTCACGGTGATCGGCTCGATGCTGCGAAGCGACAGCGCGACGATCTGGATCGGTACCGTATCCGAGCAGCCTGGGCAGGGCAGGACCGCTTGGGACTTCCGCTCCACAATGGTGTCCGCTAGGCCGAGAACTCCCGGAGGATCGCTCTCAAGCGGCAATCCCTTAAGCTCAATCCGGCCAGTGAACGGATCGGAGCCGGGGCCGAAGAAGTCCGCCGGGATCGGGTTCGTGCTGAAGTCTTGATGGCTCGCGCCTCCAGCCGGGGTAGTGAAGAGGTCGCAGCCGGGGTAGATCGTTGTCCCGCTGCTGTCGCACGCGTCGCCGATACCGTTGCCGTCCGAATCCTCCTGGCAAGGATTGGGCACACCTGGACAGTTGTCGCAGGCGTCGCCAACGCCGTCATCGTCAGCGTCCTCCTGGAGCGGGTTGTAGACTGACGGACAGTTGTCGGCGTCATCCGGGATGTTGTCCTGGTCGGCGTCCGGCGAGGGCGGCTGAGGAGGCAGCACGCCATGGGCGGCGAGTTGAGACTGCTCCGTTGTCAGGCGCTTGGCGTACCTGGGTTGCTCATTGCAGTCGTTAGTGCAGCGGTCAGCCCTGAGGCCCGGGAAGAAGTTGCTCGATCCGGGCAGCGGACCGATCTCGGGCGTTCTCACGTCGCAGTCATGGTCAACCTTGAGGTCGGCTGGCGCGGTGATAATGTTGAAGCCCGGGTCGCACTCAAGCCAGTGCCCGTTGCCATTAAACACAACCGGAGGTATTCCATACTCTCCTGTGTCCAGGACCCGCACCGCACCGTCTCTCTGTCGGGTGAAAGTGAACTTGGGCTGGACAGGCAGCACGGAAGACCATGTTCCGCCGTTACAATATGTCTTGCACGCACCGAGATTCACTGTCATCGTCCCTTGCTGCTGCGGCGCCACGCTCGACAGGCAGACGCTCACATCCCACAGCTCCGGCGGATCCGTCAGGTAGGTTACCGTGATCGGCTCGACGCTGCGAAGCGACAGCGCCACGATCTCGATTGGGACTGTCTCCATACTGCCAGGGCCGGGGAGGTATATCGGAGCCTTCCGCTCCACGATGGTGTCCACCGGGCCGAGCAGACCTGGAGGATCCGTCCCAAGCGACGACCCCTGGAGGACGACCCTACCGGCGAACGGGTCAGAGCCGGGATCGAAGAAGTCTGACGGGATCGGCATTCCGCTGAAGTCGTTGTAAGTCGCGCCGCAGGGCGGCGTAGTCCAGCAGTCAATGCCCGGATTGATGACAACAGGGGGGATATCGCACGCATCGCCTATGCCGTTGCCGTCCGAATCCTCCTGGCAGGGGTTCGATACGCCAGGGCAATTATCGCACACGTCACCGATTCCGTCACCGTCCGCATCCTCTTGGAGCGGGTTGTAGACTGACGGACAGTTGTCGACAATATCCGGGTAGGAATCTAAGTCCTGATCCTGCGCCTGTATACTCGCCTCCAAAGCTATGTACATCCACTGTGCCGTGCTTCCATCTTGCATCTGCGTGGATCGGAGAGAATGTCTTGGCGGCTCATTGCAGTCAGCCGTGCAGCGGTCTGTCCGCACTCCCGCAAAGAAGTTGCTCGATCCAGAAAGCTCTATCATCCGGGTGCTTGGATCGCCGTCGTGATCGACCTGCGTCCCCGGCGCTGCCTGGACAGTCCCGAAGCCCGGGTCTCTATCAAGCCAAAACGAGAACAGTTGGGAAATCCGCTCCTGTCCCTCGAAACGCTTCGTCAGTAGAAGATCCTGGCGGGTGAAGGTGAACACTGGCCGCACGGGCAGCGTCGCTGTGAACGTGCCTCCTTCAGTTGAGCAAGCGCCCGCCTGCACGGTCATAGTGCCCTGCTGCTGAGGCTCGCTCGACAGGCTCATCCGCATGTTCCATAACTCCGGGTTCTGCCCGCCATTGTAGGTCACGGTGATCGGTGACGTGCTCACAAGCGAGAGCGCGACGATCTCGATCGGTACGGTAGCGCTGATGCCAGGGTCGGCAAGGATGATATCGCCTGCGCTCACGATGATGGTGTCCGTGCCGCCAAGCGCACCGGGAGGATCGCTCTCAAGCGGCACTCCCCTGATCCCAACCTGGCCGTCAAATGGATCGGAACCAGGTCCAAAGAAGTCGGCCGGGATGGGGTCTATGCTGAAGTCCTGGTAGCTCGCGCCTCCCGCCGGAGTAGTGAACAGATCGCAGCCAGCGCGGATGGTGGTCCCACCACCTTCGGTCGTGAAGCTCCACACCGGTCCGTCGGTCATGCCGCCCATGCTGTCCTTTGCAACGACCCGCCAGTAATACTTCGTGTTCGGCTCCAGAGTCGCCGCAGTTCCGGGGCAGTACATCGACCAGGGCGTGTCCGACGCCAAGATCACGAGCGGCGGGTCCGTCCTGCCCAGGTACACGTCGTAGGTGATGAAATTGCCTTCCGGATCGTCCGAGGGCTGCCAGTAGAAGCAGGAATTGGTCGGGATTCCGACCGCCCCGTCCTGCGGCTGCGGGTTCGAGGGCACGCTCGGCGCCTGGTTGTCCACGTGGAACCTCACCGGCGTCGGCAGCACAACCAACTCGTTGTCATACTGATGGTCCGGGTCGTTCACCATGTACTGTACCCACTGCCAGTAGCTCTGGTTCTGAGGCCTGAGCGGGTTGAACTGACCCATGTATGACTCAAGATACGAATACGCATACTGGTAGAGATCGCGCTTCGGGAAATGTTCCGGCAGAAGGTACGGCTGCATGATATACCGGGCCGATTCCACGGTCAGGTATTTCGGGTAGTAGACGCACGGGCTCAGGTTCGGCTGCACGCCGCAGAACCAGCTTACCTCGTCGCCAATCAAGCCCATCTCATCTGCCATCTCGTTATCGGTCATGTTGACCGGGTTTGAGCCGTCCGAGTCTATTATTATTAGATCGAGATCGTTCGAGGTCGATAACTCCGGCGTATAGAGGTCAACGGTGGTGGCCGCTCCGCCATCTACCGAGATCGATACCTCACCGGAGGCAGACGTCTTTCCCAGGAGTAGCTCACATCCGGTTCCGGTGAAGGAGAATTGTGCAAGCTCACCGCTAGCGCCCTCTGCCCGCCGATAGAATCCGCCACTGGCATTGCTGGAGGGACGGCTGATCCAGGTTCCGCGATAGGTAGCAGCATCTTCCTGCAATACCGTGCCATCCGACTGCTTCAAAGCATCGACGTGCATTCTGAAACCGGCGGAAGATGGGTTCTTCGAGCCGGTTGGCCTGATGAGTACGGTATGGGGCTTATCGGCAAGCCCGCTCACACTGAACTCGGCAGGCCGTGGAGGACAGGAACCCTGGCCTACGAACTCGTCGCGGTCGGATGTTACAACGATCCGGCCATCCTCCAATTGTTCAGGCACGTAATCATTCGCCTCGTCGCTGCCGCCAACTCTTATCGACGGCGAAACAGGCTGCCTGTCAGCAGTGGCCGGCAGCTTGAAGAGCTGAGAATTGCCAAGAGGTGTACGCGTTGAGCTGAAAAATATCTCCGAGCCGTCCATGCTGAAGTGCGCCCCGCCGGACATCTTGATCGGGTTCGGGTTCGGCGGATAGGTGGACCCAAGTGTAACCTGCCTGAGCCCGGTGGCGGCCGTGCCGTCCCAGTCCGCGACGTAGACCTCCCAGTTGCGGCCTTCTCCATCTACCGCGCCGGAGAAGATGATTTTGCTGTCGTCCGGCGAGAAGGACGGATGGCCGACGAAGCGGGCCTCCGTCGGCGCTCTGAACGGCCAGACAACGGAATTAGCCGCCGACAGAACGTCGCTCGTGATGCTGATGAGGTTGTCTCCGACGTGGTTGCCGTCGGCGTCCACCGCGACCATGATGCGAATCCCCTCGCAGTTCGATCCACACGGGCTTCCCGGGATAATCGTCACCGGAACGCTGCACTGGCTGACGACCGCCCTGTCTTCAGTCTTTACGCACTCGTACTTAGAGCTATAGATGATCTTCGTGCCGTCGTGCGACCAGTGAGGATGGCGGTCGGGGATCACATTGGGATTGCCAATGTCGGTTACACCGTCGGTCGGACCGTTTGAACTGAGCTGGACGACGTTACCGCCTAGCCCATCAATAGGTCCACTGCCGGGAACCCAGTCCGCGACGAATATCTCGAAGTCGGTGTCGGCGTTGGTCACGGCATCACCTGCCTTCGTTTCCGTCCGGGTAGAGCTGAACACGATCTTCCTCGTTCCATCAGGGTAGATGTGGAGGTCCGGGTGGTTATCGATCCCTGGATGGGTGGTCAACCTCGTGACCGCTTTGGTGTCGAGGTCTAGCGCGCAGATGTCGTAGTTCCCCGGTGAGAACCTGTCTGACACGAACAGCAACACCTGGCCAGGGATGAAAGGCGACTCTGTCACCGGCGAGACGGCGACGGCATACGGGTCGTCAGTGGCTCCGGGATCCAGCGATCGCGCTGTGCCCACAGCCAGGATGTACTCATCGCTGGAGTTCAACGTGCAGTCGATCTGAGGAAATCCTTCGCCGGGTTGAAGAGTGACTTCGAAGGCGCTGTAGACGAGGACCGCGCTGCGCAGTGTGTCGAAATCGTTCAGGTTGAAGTAGCTGTAGAACCCGGTGTTGACGTAGACCTGAATGGAGGCGACCATGGCGAAATCGGTACCATTGAAGAAGCGAACGTTGGCATTGTAGCCATTGCCCGACGGGACCCAAGTGATACGATGGCCGTCGGGCCCCCAGCTCGCCACCCCCACGACACCCTTTTTGTCCTCCTTCCAGGTCTTACTGCTTATGTCCCAATACTTCCCATCCTTCGTGAACCACCCATCGGGGGAACTTGCGCCGACGTTCGCGGTGCTCTTATAGCCCACCGTGACGCTCTCACCGCCCTTTACGGGTTTGGCGCCACCGCTCTTCGGATCGTATGGACCTTTGGCATCAAAACTACCCTTGCCATCTGTCTTGTCGGAGTCCGTGCCGTGCTCATTCCAGCTTCGGTCAGTCGTCGGCTCGCCGACAAACTCGCCAATGATTTCCATATGGAAATCATTGGCCTCTTCGGTCACGGGCGCATAGAAATTGAATTTGTTCTTCTCAATGGTCGTGTCAGCGCCCACCGGGGCGCTCACAAAGGCCGCAGATATAAGTAAAGCGGCCAGAATGTGGAATGTTAGCTTGCGCACAAAAAGGTTGGTCTTGTTCATCTTAAACTCTCCCTTCTACAATTCTCCTTTTCCATATTATTGGTATGCTGTCGGGATCAGTCCTATCTCCTCTCCATTCGTCTTCAGCATGCGCTGCATAAAACGGCACTGGAGACAAGTCTGAATCTTATCAGCCCATTTCGGCAACTTCTTGCCCGAGCACATCGTGCCTGTAAAGAACCAGCAGATGTGTCCCTGGCGCGCTACATAAGCGATGCACTGCTTGCGAATTTTGGGCGGGCACTCTTTGACCTCCCAACATTGTTCGTCTTCTAAATGGCCCTTATTGCGATGGGCGATCAAAAGGAGCAACAGAACACGCTCCACCATCTCCGACGGCTGCCTCCAATCCTGCTCGTAGCTCTGAATGGCCCGTTTGCTCACCCCGGCGAGCGCAGCAAACTCGGACTGTGACAGCCCAAGCTCACTTCTTATTGCTTTGACATCTAAACTGTGCTTCATCGTTTGCAACCGCCGCTTTGCTGGCTATACCGCAATGTATCACAAGGTGACACGCCTGTCAAGCTGGTAAATTTACCAGTGGTCTTGTAAAAAGTTGACAAGGCCGAAAATGCATGGCAAAATCACTGATGGGGCAATGTTATAACATTGTTCCACTCTAAGTCTGAAAGGGTCTACGGAGCGGCCAGCGGTGTAACCCTCGTTTGCTTCATCTCAAGTCTATTAGGAGAGGATGTTATGAACTACAAAGTCTCAGTGTTTGTCTCGATTATGGCGGTTTTGATAGCCGCGCAACTGTCCGCCGACCCGGCAAAGCGGATATTTCCGGATTCCCTTCCTGAGAGGCAGTGGGTGACTTTGCCAGCCGAAGGTTTCACTGTGCCTGTAACCGGAGTCATCTATCGAGGCGGCAATATGCTTCCTGGAATGCCGCTTGGTTCACTCGGCACAGGTTTCATCAGCTTCGGCACAGACGGAACCCTGGATTATGTGACCACCATGTTCAATGAGTTCCAGATTCGTGGGGGTGGTGGACCCCAACAGAGATCAAGCGTTCCAACTCACCGCCTGCCGTTCCTGGGTTTATCTGTCGGTGGCAAGACTACTCTTCTGTCGCTGAAACAGATCGAGGGTGTGAAGAAGGCCGGAGAGATTAGCTATTGGGGACATTACCCTGTGGCCGATGTGCAATACGAGACGGATACCCCGGTTCAGGTCGATCTTCGCGCATGGACTCCCTTCTTTCCCGGTGACTCGGTTGGCTCCAATACTCCGGGGACTGTGTTTGAGTTCCGGCTGCACAATGAGAGCGAGCATTCGCAGCAGGCGACGCTTGCGTTCAGTTTCTCAAGGCCTCTCAGCGCAAGGCAGACACCGAGGTATTCAAGCACGGCGATTGACGGTCGCCCTGGAGCTCCATTTATGTTCGGGGAGCCGGAATTCAAGCTCGACACGCTGGCGCCTGTGGAGGAAGTATTCCGGAAAGATCCCGTAGTTACAGTGTTTTTCCTCGGAATCGTCAACAGGGTGGCTGGCGCGGAGGTCAACCCCGTGGTGTGGGGCTCGACCGGAACCGGGCAGGAACTGGCAATTCTCGTCGATTCGGACAAGGACCGTCTGGGATGGGCGACTAACCGCGGCAGGGTCATGACTCTCGATGGCGCATTCAAAGACTACTACTATAAGCCGGTAATCATTTGTGTCAGAAAGACTCCCGGTCCGATCAACTCCACGACGTCCATCTGGATCAACGGTGAAAAGCAGCAGTTGAGTCTGGATGGTAGTTCGGCTGTTCCTGACATAGCGGCAAACGCGGTGTTTCTTGGCGGCGGAGCGAGCGGGAGGGGGCTTACGCCCAGCATGGTTGCGGGCCAGACGATCATTTATACCCGTGGACTGATGGATGTTGAGCAAGAGGCAGTTGGCTCGTATCTTGCGAATACGTATGGACTTAAGACAGCTTATTCACAGCGAGAGAGTGCAACTACTCCCGACAAGATAAGCGGTCTCTTCTCGTGGTTTAGGGCCGATTCGCATCCTGGCATAAAGGACGGAGAAGCTGTAGCTCTGGAGAGGGGTCTTACTAACGTTGAGCGCCGCGCCGAGAGAGGGAGCTTCACAGGCGTCGTGGTCAAGGGCAAGCAGGATGGATTGGAGATCGGTTACGCGCTTGGAGTGATGGGAAGAGACGGGCGGGCGCGCTTCGGCGGGCCGCTGGGGGAGAATGCCGCTCTATGGAACAAGATAAGTTCATCACTGCCGGAACCGGCGTCGGGTGAGTTCGGATCGTCCGTTTCGGTCGATATCTCGCTCAAACCTGGTGAAGACAAGACATTACGGTTTCTGCTGGCTTGGCATGCGCCGGTATGGAGGTCCAACTACGGCAATCCCTATATAAACACGTATAGCGCGCGTTTCAAGAGTGCCTCAGACCTTGCAGAATACCTTTCGAGAGAACATGAGGCGCTTTTGGAACGGATTCTGTCCTGGCAGCAGGTAATCTATAGCGAGAATCGCTTTCCGAACTGGCTGCAAGATGCATTAATCAATGTGCTTGCCATACTTCCGCAGGAGAGCTTCTGGATGAAGAGTTCCGACCCCAGTCACTGGTGGGGAGACAAGGGGTTCTTCTGCGTAAACGAGAGCCTGCAGTCGTGTCCGCAAATGGCATGCTTGGGCAACGACCAATTTGGAGAATGGCCGGTCAACCTGTTGTTTCCTGAGTTGGGTCTGAGGAAGCTCGAAGCATTCAAACACTACCAGAGAAAGGACATTGGACAGACAGGTTCGACGCTGGGCGCAGGCACCGACCCCGACCGATTATGGTTTAACCAGCAGTTAGCTATAGATGGACAGGTATACATCCATGCGGTAGACCGGTACCGGCTGTCAACCGGCGACGACAAGGTGCTGGATGAGTGGTATCCGTCGGTGAGGGATGGGCTAAAGTTTATGTTCACTCAGGACACTGATGGGGATGGGCTAATCGACGTCCACGGACGAGGCCACTATCTGGACGCCTGGCCGATGGAGGGTGTGGCTATGCACGTAGCAACATACTGGCTTGCCACACTCGAAATCGTAGAGCGTATGGCGAGGATGCAGAGTGACGATGTATTTGCACAGACGTGTCGCACCTGGCGGGAAAGGGGAATGCGGTCGCTTGAGCGGAAGATGTGGAACGAGTCGGTCGGCTCATATTTGCTTTACTATGATGAGACTACGGGCAAGAAGTGGGACTCGGTGGTCTGCGACCAGCTCGCGGGGGATATGTACGCCTATCTTCATAGTTTACCGCGCATTCTTGCTCCCGATCGGGTAGAGCGGATTCTATCCACACTAGAGCGGCTGAATGTTGCGGCGACACCGTTCGGTATCAGGCTCGCGTGCCGGCCCGATGGCAGCGAGGACAGGGCCTGCGGCTACTCCACCAGTATCATCCCTTCCTATTCTACGATGGCTGTGGCAATAGCAATGCTGCGGAGCTCTAATACTCACTTCCGCAAACTGGGGACCGAGATAGTGCGGCGCACGTGGCACGACATGCTTATGCTCCAGAACATGGCCTGGGACATGCCTTGTATGTTGAATGTGGATGGCACACGTTCCTGGGGGCTCGAATACTATCACAATACGATGCTTTGGGTGCTCCCTCTTGCAATACTTGGAGAGGACGTGCGCGCTTCCTGTGCGCCAGGGGGATTTGCTAACAAGGTCCGAATGGCTGGGTCGAAGAGATCATCTCTCGGCAAGGGCGACCAAAATCTATAAATATTCAAAAAAAGGGGTTGACATTTGCTGAAGCTCATGGCATAATGCAGAAAACAGTCGAATGTTATAACATTCAATCCGCACCAGAGCGGATTATACAAGTTAATACTGTGCGGGGGCGAGTTCAGGTGGGACTTCGAGAGGGCAGCTTGTTCAGCCGGAAAGACGGGGAAAGAGCTGCTTATAGCGAAATCAAACAGAGAATAATAGATGGGCGCCTGCCGCTCGGATCACGCCTTGTTCTGAGGAACCTGGCGCAGGAGCTTGGTGTGAGCCTGATCCCGGTCGTGGAGGCCGTCAGGATGCTCGAACGGGATGGGCTTGTCGCGAATGTTCGGAGCCGTGGGCCGGGCCGGGGCGCACAGGTGAGGACCTGGACCAGGGATGAAATAGTAGACCTATTTAAGATACGCGCTTCACTTGAGGCGCTGGCGGCGGACTTCTGTGCTGAGAGAGCCACAGACGACGAGATTGCTGCTGTCCTTACCGCCAATGAGATGTTCAAGGACTCTACGGAAAGGCATGACTCTGAGATGCACATCCAGGCTGATGTAGAGTTTCATAAGGCCGTAGTCCGTGGGGCGCACTGTCCTGATC
>JACPPP010000136.1 GCA_016190935.1 Armatimonadota bacterium
ACTTCGATGGATATCTCCGGCCATCGTACATGCTCCTTACCAACCCCCAACCCCCAACACCCAACCCCTGATCTGGCCCCTGCTGACGACATATAGCTGAAAGCTGACAGCTTCTTCGCGTTTCTACGCCCCCGACGGCAATTTGGGCGCGCTCGTGATGTCGATCGTGACCTTGGCCTCGACATCGCCGGGATCGTCAGAGGCCGGTTTTCCTCCAGGCGTTGAAGGGACCGACGACTGCATCTTAACGTTCATCTCTGCGTGCGACTTGATCAGCCTCACGTCGTCCAGCGAGTAGTTGCTAACGGCAAAGCCGGTTGCGCTATAGCTGGAGCCCTCCGGCGGTATTACCTTGACTTGAGCCTTGACACGGGCGGTGCGAGCGCCTTCGACCTTTTCAACAGCCTCTAAAGCGCAGTTCAGATCATATTTCTCGGCCTCCGGCGGGATGCTCAAAGTCTTACTCCAGGCAGCGCCCGGCTTCAACTCGTCGGACGGCGCGTACGGATTGAAGAGAAGAATCATATTCTTGTAATTAATGCCCGGAAGACTCATGCCCAGCGGATCAGCGGCGAAGAGCCTGGTGATCTCGCCGTTTTTGTCCACCAACGCGGTAATAGGTGGAAACAAATCTTTAGCGAGTTCGACTTTCTGTCCGGAGATCACCGCCGATGCGCGTTCAGCCGCAATGGTTACCTGCAGAGAACCGTCTTTGCTGGCCTGCCCGACCGTATGCGAAACCCACAGGTCGAGGACGGCATCGACCGGCATCGAAAGCTTCTCATCCGGGAGCTTCGTCGTTCCAGCCACCTGGACCTTTACATTGTAGCGCGAAATAGTTCCCTCTTTGAGTTTCTGAACCAGGCTGATGGCGTCCTGAGAGCTCGCTGGAACCGCTGCCCACAATAGAACCAATATAAGTCCGATATAGCGCATATCAATCCTCGTTTTATTCGCAAGCACGGCTGTCGAAAACTGCGTTCATTATACAGGGACGCAGACTCCGGGTCAAACTAGCTCATCCGGTTTAAGCTGCATCTACATTCGGTATAACATTTTCAGACGGATGGATGCGGCCGCGCAACTGGAGGTGTGAACGGATGCTCACAAAAGTCTTCCCAGCGGCCCTGGCACTTGCTATCTCGATCGGAGTGCTGGCTGAGCTTGCGCTGACCCGATCTAAGATATATACGATAGCTGAGGCGCTTACGGAATCCGAAACGGCTGTGGTCACCGTGAAGGGCAAGGTGAGGCCGGTCGGGCCGAATGTTTATCTGTTATCTGATGGAACAGGGCGTGTTGAACTCCAGACCTGCCCAGCCTGGTACAGACGGATAGAAATGCGCGAGAGTGAAACGGTTTCAGTAACCGGCGAAATACTGAGGCCTTACAACCTGCCGGATGGTGTACTATATGTACTCGCCGTTTACACGATAGAGCGGGAGGACCGGCCCGAGATTGTTCTGCGCACCAAGCCGGGCAAACCTCCCTGGGCAACAAGCGTGTATATTCCAGATTCCAAGAAAAAGGTTTCGGGGGCAAAGCCACAATAAGGTAGAAGTATGCGCGCTCACAGTCGCGTACCGTCCGGGATCAGGAGTCCCGGACGGCAGGCTGTTGAAGAGACCCTCCTGCAAATAGAAGTTGGCTTGCACTCGGTCAATTATGCTATAATGGTAGCGGGCTTTGCCCATCGACCGAGCAGATCGGGAGGGGTCAACTACGCACGATACGATCATTATAGGCGGCGGTCCCGCGGGGCTGACCGCAGCAATATACGCGGCGCGGGCGCGCATGGACACACTGCTTGTGGAGCGGACGTTCCCAGGCGGGCTGATGATGATCTCGGAGTACATCGAGAACTACCCCGGGTTCTCAAACGGTGTGTCCGGCCCTGACCTCTGCCTGGCTATGCAGGCCCAGGCGGAGAAGTTCGGCGCACAGGTTATGCTGACTGATATCCAGTCGGTGAACCTTACCGGACCGGAAAAGATCATCCGCACCAGCGAAGGTGAGCTTAAAGCCAGGACGGTGATAATCGCGACAGGCGCAAGACCTCGCAGGCTCGGAGTCCCCGGTGAGAAAGAATTTCAGGGAAGGGGAGTATCCTACTGTGCGACCTGCGACGGTCCGTTCTTTAAGGGCAAGAAGCTGGCTGTGATCGGTGGCGGGGACACGGCTGTGGAAGATTCCGTCTATCTGACCCGGTTTGCCGATGATGTGACCATAATCCACAGGCGTGACAGGTTCCGCGCGGCCAAGATCATCCAGGAGCGAGCGCTCGCGAACCCTCATATCAACGTTCTCTGGGACAGCGTAGTGCAAGAGATTCACGGCAACCCCGTGGTGGAACAGATCAAAATCAAGAATGTGAAGAATCACGATCTCACTGATCTTAAGGTGGATGGGGTCTTCATACTGATCGGTCAGGAGCCCGACACTGCCTTCCTTGCAGACCAGGTGACCAGGGACAGCTTCGGCTACATCCCAACCGACGCGGAAATGCATACTAATCTTCCGGGAGTCTTTGCGGCCGGCGACGTCCGCCAGAAAACCCTCCGCCAGATTGTTACGGCGTGCGCCGATGGCGCAATGGCCGCCACCTCCGCAGAGAAATACCTTGAAAGCCTCGGTTTATAGCACGGGCTAGCTCGACTTATTCACGAGCATCAGCAGGCTTCTGACATCCTTCCGCGTTTCCTTACTTCAGTGTTTCCGTAGCTAACAGGCCCTGCTCTTAAGCCCCCACCATTGCCCTGTGCAGTGCAGATCGAACGGTCTTCGATGACTTTAGGGTCTCGAACATAGCGACGATGTTCTCTGGCGGCACGTTGGCCTGAATGTTGTGTATCGCGGCAGCCACCATGCCCCCGCTTTCGCCGAATATGGCTATCCGCTCTGCGACTTGCTGCCGCACTTCCTCCGGCATCCCAAATGGCAGGGTCCTCTGTGTGTCTACAGCCCCTCCCCAGAAGACAATGTGCTTCCCCCACCTCTCTTTGAGGGCCTTGGGATCCATTCCCGCGGCAGAGCATTGTACGGGGTTCAGAACGTCAAGTCCCACATCGACGAAGTCGTCCATAAACGCTACGGTCGATCCGCAGCAGTGGAAACATATACCTCCAGTTTACTGACGAATCCATCCCTTGGAACGCTAGGGCCACGGAATAGGCGCACAGCATTCCAATCATCAGGGCCACATGATTTAGAGTCACCAATCGTCCTCTTATCTTCGCAGGAGCGATCTCGGCTATGTAGAGCGGTGAGAGCATAGACTCTACGCCCACTGCGAGGCCCATAAGGAATCGAGCGAAGACGAACTGCATCATTTCTTGTGGGATGAGACCCCTAAGCGATGGGAACCAGGCCCCTATCCAGTTGAGTATGCCGTTTACCACCAACCAGAGCGCATCCATTCCCGGCAACTTCCAGGGCATTGCTACAAGGACGGCTGTAACCACAAAAAGCACCGCCGCTGCAAAAAGGACTTTCTTTCTGCCGCAGCCGTCGCTGATTCTGCCCGCCAGACCTGCTCTCAGCATGCAACCCAGCAGCACGCCGCTGACGGCAGACCCCTGCTGCCACGCGTTGAGACGAAAGTGCTCAGTTATGAAGCCTATCGCCCCTGCAATTACAGCCGTGTCGAACCCGAACAAAAACCCGCCCACTGCTGCTACCGCAGTGACCAGATATACATAACCCCTGCTCCCAGTCTTCTGCAGCTTCGCTGCGTCATCCACTTTTTCTTCTGTGATTCTTGATTTTGTCCATGTTTATCTCCTTGATGGGCCGGGATATTCATCCCGGTCCGATGTTTCCAGGACTTTAGTCCGCTCACTCATTTTCTGATTTGCGCAAACTGTTGATGCCGGTGGAGTCTCAGCGGATGAATATCCGCCACACCAGCGCCGGGGAGGAATCTCCCCGGCCATCAAACCGTATGGACTGCGGCGGCTCGACGCCGCTTTGTTTATCTACAACACTCATGGTCTGTCCCGTTGTTTCGGGGAACCCCTTCCCCGAAACTGCCCCCGCGCAACCAACGGCCGGTGTCGGGGTAAGGGTACCCCGAAACAACAGGAAGAGCCTGGTTGTGAAAAAGGCCGAACATTCCGGGACCAAGCCTGGACACCAGAGTGCAGCTTGTGCTGTATTGACGTATCCCGTGCGTAATGTAAATCGTAGCCAGAGGACCAACCACTGAGGCTGTCATACGCACATCCAGCCCCAGCGACGGCGTAGATACCGGACCAATCCATCCACTCCAACTGCCTCCTGCTGCTTCATGAAAGAAGATGTATCCTCCCGCGGCTGGAGAATAGGCTGCCAGCACCAGATTGCCTCCATCAACGTATCTCAGGAATATCCCGAATACTGAGCTTGTCTGTGCATCCACACCCACCGATACATCGGCGACGTTCCAGCCGTTGACGACCGTCCTGTTATTTGTTCCCGGCGCACAAGAAGCAACAAGCTTTCCGTTCTGGACATAGGTCGGCTCCCACAAATCCAGCCACTCGGCCTTCCTGCCATTCTCGAAGTCGTCCTCGAATGATTCGTTCGGCGCGCCGACGACCAGCTTCTTAAGATCGTTTGCCTGCCTTACCGTCACCGCTCGCACATCACCGCCACCCGTGAGCCTTCCCTTCCCCGATATTCCAACGGCTGTCACATAGTCGTTGACCTGCATCGGATCTGCGACTGTGACCGACGGTGGAATTATGACCTGAACGTAGGCCGGACTACCTGGCTGGTCGTTTGAGCCGTCCATAATTCGGAACCTGGTGGAACCGTCGGAGAACAGCAGCGGCGTGTCTATGATCTTGCCTCAGGCGCAGACCAGCATATCGGCGTTGCTGACGCCAGCAGTAGTAACTGTTCCGATGAGGTTCTTGTTCGTAACCCCAAGAGGCTTGAGGGTGACAACGCGGCTAGTGCGCGCGATGCCCGCGGCCTGCATCTCAGCATAGGTATCCGCTACGCCCTGCATTCCCCATGCAAGCTGGTGGCTGTTCCAATGGTAGGCCTCGTTAATACCCTCGACCTCATCGTAGCGGTGGGATCTATCGCGTATGTAGTATTGAATCCTCTCGCTCTGCTCGATCTTAGCCTCCTGCGAGGCTGTTGTGTCACCTTGAAGCGCCCTGTCGAACAAGCCGAGTGGAAACGTGGGCCAGGTCCTGGCAAACCACTCAGGATTGCACTGAATGGTGTTGTTGGCCGTGTTCAAGGGATACCAGAAGCAGTGGAGCATACGCGCCCGCAGGTTGTGGTTCTGGGCGTAGTTGAGGAAGTTGTCTATGTCGGTCAGCGCATGCACGTCGCGCGTCGCCTCGTTCGACCACCACTGACCGCACTCAGATGGAGCGATCATGTTGAAGTGGCTGTCGATCAGTTGCTGATGGTTCCAGTCGCCGCTTCCGGGTATGGGATTGGTGTTAGCAAGAGGCAGCTTCTCAAAACCGGGCCAGTTAGCTCCGTGCACGGCGCCTGCGAAGTTGAAAGCGTGGCGCCGGAGTTTGACTCTGACGGACGTGCCCGCTGGCAGAACGCCGCCCTCCTGGGCGTTCAGGGTAACTGTCGCAGTACCTCTCCGGTAGTTCAAAATGTAGCTGTCGGCAGCGGCCAGGCAGTTCGCGTTGGTCGCTGAGTTCAGCAAGGAAACCCCCGCTCCTGAAATATCCACACTCTTAACGTACAGGTAGCGGACTTCCGAGCCGACTACGGCGAAATTTGTATGTTCTACGCGCAGCCAGTAAGTTCCAGCGGGCAAGTTGTAAGTTGCCGTATAGTTGGAATAGGTAGTATTAGCCGGGCCGTTGTCGGCAACGGTCCAGGAGGTGTTGCTGTCGGCGACGTGAAGATGCATGGCCGGCAAGACGCCCCCGGCGCTCTGCCCCTCCGCTCTGATGGTGAACGTCACATTCCCCGCACCGGAGACTGAGAAGAAGGTACCTATATAGGAGCACGAGTTGAACCTCCAGCCGTCGGTGTTGTGGAGGCCGCCGTCGGACTTGAAGACAAGCGAGTTCGCGCTCAAAGTCGCGGCGGCAGGACCAACGGTACAGATAACCGCAACGACTATCAGCGATATGATATATAACCTGTCTTGTTTACGCATACTCCTACTTTTCCTCATTCTGCCAGTCTAACCCGGGGAGCCGGGTTCATTTGTTTTGCCTCCTGAACCGCGGAGACGCGGAAGGAAATTGAGCTGCGGAAGGTTGGAATTCCGCGTCTCCATCCCTTCCCCGCTTCCGCGGTTCAGGAGATATGCAGCTTATCACCATAGATAAGACCATCATCTGGTTTCGTCATTAAAAACCGGAATCCGTTATCACCGAAGCCGCGTAAGTCGAGCTGCGTGGCGCGCGGAGAACCAGCGGACCAGGCTCGCCGCCGATCCTGGCCTCGATGCACCACTCCAGTCCGCGCAGAGTTATCGCTTCCCCTGAGATGGTGTACTTGTAGACACCACCTCGGACCCACTCCATCTTGGCGGAAGCAAAATCCTTGTCTCCCAGCGCTCGATAGTACAGTATCACCGACGGTTTCTTGACGCCGCCCATCGCAACCGCATCTACCGTGATGGGTTCGCCCGCCCCCAGAAAGAAAAGCGAAGGAGGCTCCTTGACCACAAACTGCAGCCTTCCCAAAGCCAGATTGCGCGCGCGTATCGCCTCCAACTGCTCGCGAATCTCTTGCAGCTTGCGCAAGTTGGCTTCCAGCGGACGATTCACATCGGTCATCCACCGTATCTTGCCTGTTTCAAGATCGATTTGTCCTTTGTCCGCAAACACGACGTAATTATCGCTCCACCAACCGAACGGGCCGGACTCGCACTGGCCCGACCCCCCCGTCCATCGCGGGCCGAGGTCCTCCAGTTCGCGCATCAGCCTGCTCATAACCCAAGCATCCTGTTTGCCAAAACATCGCGCGGCGAAGTCGTTCCAGAACCCGACGTATGTGAGCCTGGGATTCCATGCATAATTGTAGGTGTAGGATGCTACGTCCTCGACGTCGCGTATTCGCCAGTGGATACCGAGCAATCCCTGGCAGCCCTTCTCTTTCACATCGGGCAGCATTCGGGAGAACGCCGTCCCGTTTCCCCGATTGCAGAAGAAACCCCTGGTCGTGGCCTTCGCGGACCATAGAGGCTGCCTCCGGAAACATCTTGATCACCTCAGCGAGGCTCTGCAGGGTCCCGACATAGATCGCCGGTTTCCGGCTCCCGGCAGGCAGCAGAAAACCCTGGACCGGAAGCAGTTGCCCGGAGATACGGTAGAGATAGGTTCTGAGTTCGTAAGCCGCCTGCTGCTCCAACGACGAAGCGTCCCGGCCAACCCAAATGCCGCCGTCCGTGAAATCCAACGACTGCGAGACCGCAACCGATGTTGACAGAACCAATATCAAGAAGCAAGAGCCTACGCTTTTCCCCGGACAACGCCGGGGAAATGAGGCCACCTTGCGGTGGCAGTAAAACCAAACGTGCCTTCGGCACTGCAGATACGTGCGATGTTTCGCGGGAACTGGACAAGCGAGAAGGCACATGCTATATTGCCATTATGTGGGTGGATGATGGAAGCTTTCCCTGGGGAGGG
>JACPPP010000137.1 GCA_016190935.1 Armatimonadota bacterium
AAGGCATCCTGAGCCTGTCGAAGGGTGCCGACTACGAAGCGCCGCACCTTTCGTGCTTCGACACGCTCATCCTTCGACAAGCTCAGGATGGCTCAAGATGCGGCGTATATTGCTCACGCCGGTTAAAAACGATGCTCCTGTTCGGCGCTCAAAGCTCCTTGACAATTCACACCGAATGGGTTCTCAATAGGATAGGGCAAACGAAGAATTCCACCGGCAACCTTTACTTGAGTGGACTTGATTGGAATGCAGAGCCGTTGGAAGTGCTCTATGTAGCACCTTATCCCTTCCCAGTTACCACTATGATGAAAAGATGCCACTCAATTGCGCAAGGCGGTTTGAAGGATGTCGGCAGGAAGAATGGTGTTCTTGCCACAGGTTCCTTTGCAAGACAACAAGCGTTCTACAACGGATACCTGCGCCAAGGATCCACGTGGGGGCCGAATCCATGGCCGGTGAGTGACACGTTCGACCAAGGTTCGTATCCACTAAGCACTGTTTGGGTCGGTTGGGATGCAAAAATACCCTACTCCAAGGAGGAGTCGATATATGTCAACGCTACCAGCAACTATCCATAGTAGATGCCGTTCCTACTTTGGTTTGGTCTGGCTGTTTGTGCTGACTATTGGCCCCGGCCCGTTAGCCGGAGCCAAACCTGACACAGAAGCGCCAACTATGCCAAATCACCCGTCGCCAGAAGTTCGTGCGGAGTTTGAGAGAAGATTTCGCAACGAGTGGGGCCGCCTACCGGAGCAAGGCGAGCTTTTTGATGTTCGTAGGCCACTCGCGGTCTCGCTCTCCCCAAATGGAGACTTTCTGGCTGTCGATATTCTCACTCCAAGCTGCGAGTTTGTAGAGGTCTGGGACATAACGGAGGCATCCCGATATGCGTGCCCCAAGCTGCACTTCGGTGTGGATGCACACCTTGATATAAAGTGGCATCCGTCACGCAAGCTGATTGCTGTTTCTACAGAGACCAATGGCTTTTGGCTGCTAAATACCGATTCAGGCAAGGGGTCCTATATAATCGGTGCATACCCTGGCAATATGACTTGGGCAGGCAACACAGATCGCCTCCTCATCGATTTGAAAGAAGCTGGCGAACAACCTAGCAGATGGTCAATAGTCAATATTTGGAACGGCAAGAACGTTCCTTGCCCCAAGTCCTGTTTTGAAACCGAGGAGGAGGGTGCGCTCGATGATCTTGCGAGTTCCAAGAGCGGTAACATTGCTGCTGAGCTTCGTGTGACAGAAGGCCCCTACGAAGGGTCTAAGAAAGTCGTAATCCTCCACAAACAAGCGCAAAGCTGGCGTTGGAAGCAAGTGGGAGTGCTTCATCCCAAACTTGATTCTCCTGGCAAAGTTGTGGCGTATCCGAAGCTGGTCAACTGGCTACTTGATGAGCGCCTTGTGTATGCAATGCTGACTTTTGGAGACAACCCTGACACGATAAGGAATGTCGAGCTATGGATGTGTAACAAAGACGGGTCCAACCAGAAGAAATGGTTGATGCTCCCTAACGGACAGCATACCTTTAATGAAACAAATTACCAATGGTTGTCCGTAAGCGGTAATGGAAAGCGTGTCGCCTTCGTGCAAAGAGGCAAGGTGTTTGTTTTCGACACGCAGGAGCTTATTGCGATGCGTCAACCGTAGCGCAACGCGGGACGTCGATTTCCATAGGCAGTTGGCTGATCGTAACCGGTATCAATTCTAGCGAGAAGAACGCTGCCAATGAGGTGAGTCCACTGTTGAGGGTCAGAACCGCAGATGACGTTGTTTCCGTGGCGGAATAACGTCGTGTCGCCATTGACGCCGATTCACCTCTGTGTTACAACATTACCGGCTGGACTCGTATGATTGCGGGGTCCGGCACAATGGAATAGAGGTAAACGGTTGATTCTTCTCACAGGCGGACATGGACTTCTCGGACCCGAACTTAGAAAGCTCAGGGATTATTTCGCCCCCGAAGAGCACGAAATGGACATAACCGACCTCCCGAAGGTGATGGAGGTAGTTAAGGCATCGAAGCCCGATGTCATCTTTCATGCGGCGGCCTATACGAACGTCGCGGCTGCGGAAGACAATTGGAAGCGCTGCTATGAGGTGAATGCGCTTGGCGCCCGGAATATGGTCGAGGCGGCCAGTGAATGCGGCGCCATCTTTATCTATATGAGCACGGATTACGTTTTCGATGGCGATCAGGAGCCGGGGGGCACAGGGTATAAGCCTGACGACCTCCCACACCCGATCAACTGGTATTCCACTACGAAGCTGATCGGGGAGGTCTACACCCAGGGCCATCCCGACCATTACATCATCCGCACGAGCTTTAAGAAGTCCCCCTGGGAACATCCGAAGGCTGTGGCCGATATGTGGACTACTGGGGACTACGTGGATGTTGTAGCTCCATTGATAGAAAGGGCGATTGGCCGGATAATCGACGGCCTGCCGCTTCCCGGCCGGATAATCCACCTTGGCACACCCAGGAAGTCGATCCTGGAGCTTGCCCGAAGGCGCTCGCCTGACATAGAAGCCATCACCAGGGCCGATGTGTCCGTCAGATTGCCTGTGGACACATCCCTTGATTTCTTCACGCCGTAATCCCACTTTATTGACGCTCCTCCAGCTCATCGGTTAGAATAACCAGGGCTGGCAGCCCTTAAAGACTGCCAATAACGCTTGAAATACTGTGCGATCAGTACAAGGAGGATCAGCTTCGGATGGACTACTTCTTCACGGAGGAGCAGCAGTTTATGCGAGATGTGGCCAAGGATATCGCAGAAAAGAGAATTCGGCCCGTCGCCGCGAAATATGATGAAACAGGAGAGTTTCCCTGGCCGGAGGTTAAGGCGATAGCTGAAGCCGACCTCTTCCGTGTCTTCATAGACGACCAGTACGACGGCATGGCCGGAGGCTCGCCCATTATGAATATGTGCGTTGTTACGGAGGAGCTTTCGAAGGCGTGTGGGGGAATCGCGCTCGCCTTCGCGGCTACCGGGCTTGGAACGATGCCGATCATGGTCTCCGGCAGCGAGGAGCAGAAGGCCAAATACTTGCCTATGATCGCCTCCGGAACGCTTGCAGCGTTCGCACTGACCGAGGCCAACGCGGGTTCGGACGCAAGTGGGATGCAGACTCGCGCGGTAGAGGACGGAGACAGCTTTATACTGAACGGCACCAAGCAGTGGATCACAAACGGAGGAGAGGCCGAAATCTATACGGTCTTTGCCGTCACCGATACGGAACGCGGCGCGCGCGGCGTGTCAGCTTTCATAATCGAGAAAGACACTCCCGGTTTTACCTTCGGAAAGAAGGAGGACAAGCTAGGAATCCGGGCTTCGGCCACAAGGGAGTTGGTGTTCCAGGACTGCCGGGTGCCGAAGGAGAACATGCTGGGCAGGCGCGGCACGGGTTTCTTTACCGCTATGAAGACGTTCGACATGTCGCGTCCGGGGGTTGGTTCACAGGCGCTCGGAATCGCCCAGGGCGCGCTCGATCTGGCGGTGCACTACAGCCGGCAGAGGCGGCAGTTCGGCCAGCCGATATCGAGCTTCCAGGGACTGCGGTTTATGCTTGCCGACATGGCTATGAAGGTCGAGGCGGCGAGGGCGCTGATCTATTCCGTAGCCAGGTGGATCGATCAGGTGGGGCCGAAGAAGGCTACGATGTACTCCGCGATGACCAAGTGCTTCGCCTCCGATGTTGCGATGGAAGTCACCACGAACGCGGTTCAAGTCTTCGGTGGCTACGGGTACATGAAGGAGTATCCTATCGAGAAGTATATGCGCGACGCTAAGATAACTCAGATCTATGAGGGAACGAACCAGATCCAGCGAGATGAGATCGGCAGAGGTCTCATTGCCGCCGCCGCTCAGGGGAGCTAATGGAGAGCGATGAGCGATGGGCGATGAGCAGAGAGCGATTTACTCTGAATGGACCGGGCTTAGTTTAGAACTGTAGGTCCAGCGTGAGCTTATCATCACTGCCGCGGTCTGTACTTGTTGACGAACTCCGAATGCTGTTTGCCTGTAGGTTCCCATACAGCATGTCCAAGCGGGGGTTATGCCTCTCGTAATTCCACAGGGCACTCTGGGGGCTCGCGTTCGCATAGCAGTATACACAGCCGTGTGCGCAAGTATCGTACGCCCCAATGTCGGTACATTCGCAGCATCCGCAGCCGTCTCTTACGGGGAAGTTTGCCAAATGACGCATCCTGTCCGGGTAAAGCCGGTGCAGAAGCTCGGCGTCCGTACAGTGTGCCTTCTTGATCCTGCCATCAACCAGATAATCACCACAGCACGAGAACATCTCAATCCCATGTCCGGACGCGATGTCGGAGAGGGCGTTCGCGGTCTCGATCCGATCAGCGGTCGACAGATCATAACATACCACGCCCGTTTTCCCACGAAGTGTCTCCGTATTCCTCTGCACCTTGCGGTGGAAGACCACGAAACTGAAGTAGCACCGTTTTACCGCACCTTCAAGCGCGGCGCAGAGTTCCTCGAATCGGCGCGGATGATATCGGCGATCTGTGACGTTCGATATCAACACCGGATCGTAGCGCCAAAGGACTGCGTCTGCTCCATATCGATCTGAGAGAGAACGCGCACACTCAACCAAGTCCGCAGTGTCGGGAACATTGGGCTCGAACTCCTTCGGCAGGCCGGTGATCGTGAAGTGAAAAAGCATTCGATAGCCGTTTGTGTCTATCTCATTCAGATAAGGCAAGAGCGGCATATAGTTCTTCGACCAGAGGACGAATGCCATCACGTCCTCCGGTCGAAGCGAAGCTCGATGAACAGCTCCAGAGAAAGGATTAACCCAGCGTACGTAGCCGTCCCGTATGCGGTTGATGAACCATTCCGAGTAAAATGCCGGTATGTCGGTTCTTCTACTGGCCGAGATGACCTTCATGACTTATTGCCTGCTGGTTGCTGCCCCTTTGTAAATTGTAGTGTGCGGGCGCTGGCTCGTCAACGTGCCAGCGCCGCCCGGATCCTCCACCAAATTTTTGTTAGCCAGGCATTTTAAGGGGGAAAAAGGGCAGCAAGTGTCGAAGTAGTAATCACCAGAGAGGTGAACAGATGCGCTTAGATGGATTGCTGCCATACGAG
>JACPPP010000133.1 GCA_016190935.1 Armatimonadota bacterium
AAGGCATCCTGAGCCTGTCGAAGGGTGCCGACTACGAAGCGCCGCACCTTTCGTGCTTCGACACGCTCATCCTTCGACAAGCTCAGGATGGCTCAAGATGCGGCGTATATTGCTCACGCCGGTTAAAAACGATGCTCCTGCGATGAGCTAGTGCTTACTTGCGTTATTAACAGATAGTATGGTACACTGAGGGCAAGGAGGGATGCTGCCATGCCCAGACGTGCACCCGTTATCAGTTGTACATCCGAAGATATGGCGACTCTGACACAGTGGTCGCGTAGTCGAACAATGGAAGCACGCATTGTGGACCGCGCGGAAATCATTATGCGTTGTTTGAAAGGCGAACCGGTAAAGGACATCGCCGAAGCGCTTGCCACTCGCGCAAACACTGTGATTAAGTGGCGAGACAGATTTACCAGGGAAGGTATCGGCGGTCTTTTCGACCGTCCGCGTACGGGTAAGCCTCGCCAATATGGCGACGAGTTTCGCAATGAACTTCTTGCAACTCTGGAGCTTCCGCCGCCACCAGGCCAAGCGCAATGGGATGGCCCGTCGCTGGCCCGCCAGTTGAACGCATCCAAGGATGCTGTGTGGCGGGTACTGCGTAAAGAGCGCATATGTCTGTCTCGGCAGCGGAGTTGGTGCGTATCTACCGACCCGGAGTTTGCGGCGAAGGCCGCCGACATTATAGGGTTGTATCTGAATCCGCCGCTGAACGCACTGGTCATCTCGGTTGATGAGAAGCCCAGCATCCAAGCGCTGGAGCGACGAACAGGATATGTGCAGACAACGAGCGGCAAGATCGTGCGTGGCTACAAGAGCACTTACAAGCGCCACGGAACACTGAACCTCTTCGCGGCATTGGAGGTCGCCACTGGCATCGTTCACACGCAGACAACTGCCAAGAAACGAAGAGTAGAGTTCCTTGAATTCATGGAAGATGTGCTCTCTGATTTGCCGTCCGCAGAAGAGATTCACGTTATTGTGGACAACTACTGTATTCATAAGAAATGTGATGCCTGGCTTGCTGAGCATCCCCAGGTAACCTTTCACTATACGCCGACCTCCGCCAGTTGGCTCGATATGGTTGAGATTTGGTTTGGTATCCTATCACGAAAAGCATTACGTGGAGCCAGTTTCCGCTCCACAGAGGAACTACGCACCGCCATCGAGGCGTTCATAGCCGCGTATGAGCAAACCGCCAAACCATTTGTTTGGCGCAAACGCGAAGTCGCAGGATCGCAACTTCGAAATACTATTAGAAACTTCTGCAATTAAGCACTAGCTGGATACTCGACCAGATCAAGAAGCTGGGTTACACCGGCGGCTATACGATAGTCAAGGACCTGGTCCGGGGGCTAAAGCATGAGAAAAGCCGGATCGCATATCTTCGTTTTGAGACTGAGCCGGGGAGACAGGCACAGGTGGACTTCGGGGATTTCAAAGTAGTGGAGGCGGATAGCAGCGAGAGAACCCTTGCTCACTTGGGTGGTGTTCCGGCTGAGATCCTCTACGACCGGATGAAGAATGTGTTCATCAAGAAGCTTGCGGGCAGGGGTCAGTTCACACAGGGGCTTATGACGCTTGCCGACCACTATGGCTTCGAGAGGGAGGTAGCTCCGGCTTACTCGCCGTGGGTGAAAGACTATGCTTCATACTACACCTCATTGGTTGTATTCGGCGTAACTTTGCTTCTTCTGTGCTTCCATTTCTCGGGTCGGCTGTCCGGATTGTATTCGTACAGGCACTCCTTCTTGTCATTATAGTAATACGCCGTAAGCATACCCCAGTCCCTCCATATCCTCACGGTGCGGGTCGAGACTCCAAGCGCATCGGCCATCTCAGTGACCGTCAGCAGACCATTCTCACGAAGCCGGTCGTAGCGAGGTTTGAGATTGTAGCTGCGGCGGATCTTCTGGACAAGGGACGCTGAGAAGGAAAGCCCCATCGGCGACGGTATTCCACGCCTTATCAGTATTTCAGCAATCTGCCCTTCGGTATAGTGGTCGAGAAGACAGTCGATTTCCTTGACCACATCGGGCTTTGCCCTGCGCAGATCAGGTGCGCGAAGCGGCAGCGGAAGTGTGAGCGTTCTCGTCGCTCCCCCTTTAACCGAACATGCGCCGTTATCTGCCGGCCACGCACAAGTGTGACATCCTCGATGAGGAGCCGGACCATCCGCTTGCGCTCACGCTGAGGAGTCTTCGGATTGTTCCACAGCCTCGGAAAATCGGTCGCAAGCGCAATGATCTGCTTTTTCTTTTCATCGTCGAGTATAGCGCGATCCGCCTCACGGGCTCGCTCGTACTCTTCCTGAGAGTTGTCCAGAGCCTTGAGTTTCCCGTTCCACTCGGCTTCCAGAACATCGGCCACCAGCCGGTTGTCAGGGTCCACCTGCATGTATCTTCGACGGGCAAGTTCCGCTTCATAACGAGCCCGCTCAACCTGCTTCATTCGAAGACTGTCGGCATCATCGATCCTCGACTGCAACTCCTGCTGCACCGGCATAGCAGGGATTATGCAGGATATCGAGCGTCCTGCTGTGGGTGAGTTCGCCCCAGAAAAGGTCGCCCCTGAGAGGTCCCTTCCTCTGCCGCCTTGGAAAAAGCATACTGCCTTCCCATGGGTGATTATAGCACTTTGAATGATTTTAGAAACGAACTGTATCGTTGTTTTGGCAATGGTAAGGATGCTCTGATGAACACCTGCGATGCCCTGCTTTGTGGCACGGGCATTCACTCGTTCCCAGAGCTATCCTTATCTGTGTTCTTTGGCAGTCGCTGACCCAGTCTCTATGAAGCGTTCGATGACGCTCTCGATTGACCGACCTGCGCTACAGCGACTCTTCGTCCGCGGGATGCCGCCCGTCTCTCCCTGTGAGCGACGGATACTCGCCGGGGATGTGACCTCGATCCTGCGCCCGGAGTCACTGACGGCTCGGGATCGAACCTATGTGCATGTCTCCAACGCTCCCAAAGGCGCAAAACCCGTCTTGCCCGGATGGCAGTTCGCCACCATAGCGGCTTTGCCGGACACTCCCGGCTCTTCGACGACCATTCTCTCGAACACCCGAGTGAGCAGCGAAGAAAAACCCACAGAGGTCGTCGCTCAGCTCTTAGCCAGACTCGCGCCTGAGTTGCCCGAAGACACAATAGTCACGTTGGATGGCGAGCCTTTCTCACTAAACAAGCCTGAGACGCATGCTGGCACAACCTGCATTTCTGAAAATGCCGTGAGGCCACTCTCTCCCTCTTCCGAGTCACGCGGCTTTCCGGCCCTGATACCAAACGAAATCCAAGAGTCATCTGGCTCATCTGGCAAGGGCCGCTCATGCCTGCGCTTGAACGTGTTCCCGGTTACTATCGCCTGCGATACTGTATAGAACACAGATGTCGGTTCGACAAACAGGAACTGCACTCTCGCGGATGCCAGGCTCTCGACACCAGAGAAGTTCCAGGCTTGGACCGATATTGTCAGTGCTGCACATAACCAGATCACCATAGCGCGCGCATATCAACAAGACATCCGTCGTCCCTGGGCTAAAAGTACAATGGAAGCCACTCCAAGCCAAGTGCGCGCCGGTCTGCCACGAATTATTGCCACGTTGGGTACACCGGCAAGACCTGCACAACCCAGAGGAAAATCCCCAGGCAGGCCATTTGGAGCCGTCATAAACAAACGACCGCGCTTCAAAACAGTCTTTAAGCAGGCTGCTTGAATTATTTCTTTAGTCTAAACGCCAATCATTGGGGAGCATGATGATAATACCAGAACCTACTGCTTCACTCATGGGAGTCATCCGGCCATACGAGCGCCGATGCCGGACGTTTGCCCTGGAGACAATCCCTCGCAGCTTCAGCAGCCTTGGTCTGTAGCAGTTCCATTGCCCTTTCGGATACCCAAGCCGAATGACTGGTTAGAATTATATTTGGAAGATCCCGAAGAGGACTCTCACTAGGCAGCGGTTCCGACTCAAAAGTATCAAGCCCCGCCCCGGCGAGTTTCCCAGACTTGAGCGCGTCCATCAGGTCTACCTCATTCACGACCTGACCACGGGCGGTGTTGACCAGAATTGCGCCGTTCTTCATTTTCGAGATGGCCTCGCTGTTGATGAGATGCCTGGTCTCGGGTACTAACGGGCAGTGCAGGGATACTACGTCCGACTCGCTAAGTAAAGTCTCGAAATCGACCCGTGTTACTTTGGCCTCCTCAAACAGCGAATCGGGCGCAAGTGGGTCAAAGGCTATCATCCGAAACCCAAGAGGCCGTACTTTTCGGGCCAACGCTCGAGCCAGCTTGCCGAAGCTCACCAAGCCAAGCGTCATATCTGAGAGCGCTGGCATCGGGCGGAACTGGTTGATGTCCCATTTACCCTGAATGATGTTGCTATGGTCGTGCGGTATACGCCGCGCAAGAGAGAGTATCATCGCCAGGGCGTGATTGGATACTTCCTCGACGCAGTAGTCGGGAACATTCGCCGCAGTGACTCCAAGATCCCTGCAAGCATCCAGGTCAAAGTTATTGACCCCAATTCCAAACCTGACAAGACACTTCACACGCGGCAATGACTCCAGCACGTATCTCGTGATCGGCGCATACAATACCAGCAGCGCATCCGCGTCCATGCAATTGCGGACCACGTCGTCCTCGGTCTTACAGTAGGGATCAATCTCCCGAACGGCGATTCCCGCCGGTTCCAGCACCCGCTTCTCCGGCTCTATCGAGGGAAAACAGTAGTGATCGGTTATTATGACTTTGCTCATAGTCTAACCAACATTATTACGAGCAGATCAAGGCCGGAATAGCGCCCGGCCACTACATATTTTCATGGGGTAACGTTTCCGACTAAGCAGTGACGCCCTCTTTGGCGCAGCGGGCAAGATCAAGAGTGACGTCCAGAATCCAGTCCTCCTGTCCGGCCATGGCCTTTCTGCGCCCCAGTTCCACGAGTATCTCGACCGGATCCACTCCATACTTCTCCCCAAGGCGCTTCGCGTGAAGAAGGAATGTGGAGTAGACACCAGCATAGCCAATCGCTATTGCATCACGATCTGGAATGGGTTGAAAAGTCATGAAAGGCGCGACCACGAACTCAGCGGCGGCCATCAGCCGGAAGACATCAAGACCCGGATTGGATCCCATCTTGTCCAGCACGGCAACAATAGCCTCGGTGGCCGCGTTGCCGGCCCCAGCGCCCAGACCGCGCAGCGTTCCGTCAACCCAGTCAGCCCCGGCTTCGAGGGCGGCCACGGTGTTTCCAACCGCGAGACCGAGGTTGTTGTGAGCATGAAACCCGACGGGAATTTGGAGGGCGTCTTTGAATGCGTGCACACGATCCACCACATCCCCAGGAAGCATCGCGCCTGCCGAATCGACGATGTAGACACAGTCCGCCCCGTAGGACTCCATCAGCCCGGCCTGCTCCACCAGAACCTCAGGTGAACGCATGTGCGCCATCATCAAGAATCCAACCGCTTCCAGTCCCATCTCCTTGGCAATGCCAAAGTGCTGTTCGGATATATCCGCTTCAGTGCACTGGGTGGCGATCCTGACCATTTGGGCGCCTCGATCGATGGCTTCCGTGAGTTCCTTGCGAGTGCCGATGCCGGGAATCTGAAGAACGGCAATCCTGGCGTTTTTAGTAACCGATCTTGCAGCCTCGATCATCTCCATCTCGTGAGTCAATGAGAAGCCGTACTGGATGGATGATCCCGCCAGGCCGTCACCATGGGTAACCTCGATGACATGCACCCCGGCTTCATCCAGGGCTTTGGTCACTTCGCGAACCTGGTCGAGCGTGAATTGATGCCGCATCGCATGGGAACCATCCCTCAGCGTGGTGTCGATTATTCTAGGGGATTTCATACCGTCACCTCCTGAGAACGCTCCGCTATCAGTTCTCCGACCCTGTATGCCGAAGCAGTCATGATATCCAAATTGCCCGCGTAAGTAGGGAGATAGTCACCTGCCCCCTCGACCTCCAGCAGCATCGCGATAATGGTCTTCATTCCCCAGGGAGTATCCCTGCGGTCGAATACGGGAGGGTTCTTGAGCCTGTAGCCGGGCACATACCGTTGAACGTCAGTGACCATCCGCTCGACGGAGTCAGTGATGGCCTGCTCGTCTAACTCGTCCTGATCCGGCACGACATAGACCGTATTGCGCATGAGTATAGGTGGGTCCGCGGGATTCAGGACGATTATCGCCTTTCCAAGACGTGCGCCGCCCAGGGTTTCGAGGCCTCGCGAGGTTGTAAATGTGAATTCGTCGATGTTCTGCCTTGTGCCAGGGCCGGCAGATAGACTCGCTACAGTGCTGACCATCTCAGCGTAAGCGACCGGCGTCACTCTGTTTACCGCGTAGACCAGAGGAATCGTCGCCTGACCACCACAAGTGATCATGTTGATATTAGGCTTGTCCAGGTGTTCCTCAAGGTTCACAGGAGGAACGACATAAGGCCCGACTGCGGCAGGGGTAAGATCGATTGCCATCTTGCCTGCCTCACGCAGCAATTCCGCGACCTTGATATGTGCCCCGGCGCTGGTCGCGTCAAAAACAATCCTTATGTCGGGGTCATCCAGTATCGCATTCACCCCATCATGACTTGCATTCACTCCAAGAGACCTTGCACGAGCCAGACCCTCCGACCTCGGATCTATCCCCGCAAGCAGCGCCATTTCCATCCATCCCTGTTGCTTCAGGAGCTTATGCATCAGATCGCTCCCAATGTTGCCTGAACCGAGTATGGCTGCCTTCACCCTGCTGTTCCCAACACTTGCACTCATTATGCACTCTCCTGCTTATCGATTAATTGCGGAACTGAGCTTAAGCTGCACAGTTCCTTGCGAAAGAAAGTTATAGCACTCCCGCACTACTACGAGTTCTTCGTTCGTAGGCACTACCCAGACCTCAACCTTTGATTCCTCCGATGATATCCTGTACTCCGTAGCGGCACAGCTTTCGTTCTTCGAGTAGTCCAGCAGGATGCCGAGTCCGTCCAAACCTTCCAGTATACGCCTTCGAATGTAAGAGCTTCCTTCTCCCGTACCACCGGCGAATGTAATGACATCGACACCACCAAGCGTGAACACGAACCCGCCGAGACACTTGCGTATGGCATACACATACATGTCGATTGCGAGCCTTGCCCTCTGGAGGCCTTCCCCGGCCGCTTTCTCCAGATCCCGCACATCGAATCCTATGCCCGATATGGCGGAAAGCCCTCCCTCGAATGTCAAGCGATTTACTACCTCTTCCATGGAGCCTTCGCCTTGCGACACGAGGAACGGGACCAGAAAAGCGTCCATATCCGACGAGCGCTCCGACTGCGGAAGTCCACTCTGGGTGGAGAAACCAAATGACGAGTCTACCGCCACTCCGCCGCTTATCGCGGCAATTGACGAACTTCCTCCGAGGTGGCAGGTGATTGCCTTGATCTCTTCGACTTTCCTTCCCATGAGTTCCGCAACTCGGCAGTTCACATAATAGTGACTCGCGCTGTGCCATCCCTGTCTGCGTATCGCGTACTTCTGAGTCCAGTCCCAGGGAATGGGGTAGATAGTCGCGTGATCCGGCATCTTGTCGAAGAAGAAGTTTTCGAACAGGCCAACCATAGGAACATCCGGTAAGATGCAGCGGAAATCCTTAACTGCTTCGATATACATCGGATTATGCAGCGGCGCCATAATGTTCGAGTACTCGTCCATAGCCAAGAGCACTGTATCATCCATATATTGGCAGCCGCTGATGACCCTGGCATACACGGGCTTGAACGCCACAGCATCGATTTCAGGCAAATCAAGCCTATCTACTATCAATCGGACAGCGGAAAGCCTGTCGAGAATGGGTATTTCCACCCTTTGAAGTTCACCTGAGTCAGTCCACTCGAGACGTGCTGCTTCCGATCTCACCCGTTCGATTCTGGCTTTACAGAGCACCGTCTCCGCAGGCATATCGAAGAGCTGACACTTCAGCGAGGAACTCCCAACATTAACAACAAGGATTTTCATGCTGCTGTTCCCTCACGACACGACTCGACGGGTAACTGCGCCCCGGTAAAGAGTATGCTTGCCGCTATCTCATCAATGCTTGCTCCGCGTGAGTGATCGCTGACACAGCCATTCAGACCGAGCAGCGGTTCGCCGACCAGCATTCCATCACCCATAAGCAGCATTGCCTTGCAGGCGATATTGCCTGACTGAAGATCCGGGAAAACGAGAACGTTGGCTCTTCCCGCCACTTCCGATGCGCGTTTGATCTTTTTTGCCGCCACAGCCGGAGAAACGGCTGTATCAAATTGAAACTCACCGTCTATGCAGATATCGGGTCTGCGCTCCTTCACAATATCGAGCGCCCTTACCACTTTGTCCACCATTTCGTTCCGTGCGCTGCCAAGCGTCGAAAACGACAGCATTGCTACGCGCGGCTTCTCTGGAAGGACCAAACCGGCCTTGTCCGCAGAAAGTATCGCAATATCCGCGAGTTCCTCCGCGGTAGGGTAAGGAATGATAGCCGGGTCAGCGGCGGCTAACACCAGGTCATCTCCAAGCGGAATATGTGAGAATGTCATCACGACCATGGCGCTCACCTTGCCGATACCGGGCTGCAGCCCGAGTATCTTGATGGCCGGGCGAGCCACATCCCCGGTCGAATAGTGGACTCCCGAGCATACACCGTGGACTAACCCTCGCCTGTGCAGCATGCATGCAAAATAGATTGGTTCATGGATTAACTGCCTTACCTGATCAATTGAGAGGTTGTCTTTGTCGCGAATCGAAGCGTACTCATCACACATTTCCTCGAAATATCGGAATTCGTCTGGATCGATGATCTCAAGGCCATTTATATTGAGTCCATGTTGGCCTGCCAGGGAGTAGATTTCCGAACGCGAGCCGGTCAAGACTACATCCAGCCAACCGTCCTGATGTACCCGGCAGGCGGCTGCAAGCACTCGCTCATCGAACTGCGCATCAGGTACAGCTACCCGAGGATGAGCAGCCCCAGCTTTGTCGATCAGGTATTCGATGTAAGGATGCACAGCCGACATCACTACTATCCTCTTACAGCCGTCTCTTCCTCTTCGCAGGCTTTGCATGCAGCAACGGCAGCCCGATCGGTGAAAGACTTGTTGAAGACAGGTTTCTCTTCATAAGGACCCAATACGTCTTCAACAATCCGAGCAAATTCAGTCTCTGTGAGCAGTTCCCTCTTTCCCAGGGCAAGCTCCTTGACTCTGGCAAGGATGTCCATGCTCTGATCATCCGTCGCGGTCCGGCTCATTCTCTCAAGCCAGAGGTTGGTGGTGTAGGTACCGCTCTTCTTTCCTAGCACAAAGTCCATTGGTGGCTGGCCCACGAGCGCAGGGTTATAGGAATACATAATCCCGAAGTCTCCGGCTTTCGCAGCGTTCACAGCGAACATCACACCAGCGCCGGACTCCATTTTGAAAACACGCTCGCCGAGGAATGGACGGTTCACGGGAATGGCGTGGCCGTTAGCGATATCGCAGACGAATTCTGCTGTTTCCACCATCTTTTCAGTTCGTATCCCCACGTCCTTGTTGTAGAGGCACTTGAGCGACATAACGACATCCTCGATGGGTGTGTTGCCGGCGCCCTCACCGATTCCGCAGACAGTCACGTGCGCCACGTCGGCTCCCGCCGCCAGAGCCGCAATTGTGTTTGGAACGCCAAGTCCGAAGTTCATGTGGAAGTGCGCCTCCACGGGCTGCTTGAACCTTGCCTTGATCCGCCTCATCATAGCTCTCGCAGCCTCTGGTGTGGCACACCCGAACGTGTCGGCGATTACGAACGAGTCCATGTGGCCGTTGGTGGCGACCTCATCGACCATATCCAGCAGCGCATCGATTTCGGCCCTGGTGCCGTCGATGGTAAAGAACGCGGTATATAGGCCCAATTCCTTGGCAGCGATGGTGGCGTCAATGGCGGCTTTCTTTGCCCAGTCGAAGGTCTTGCCATAGGCTTTCTCCACGAACTCCTGGTTTGCGGCTATCTCCATCACGATGCCGTCGCAGCCGGCTTGTGCCGCCATCTGTACATCGCTCACCATACATCGAGCGAATGAGAATATCCTGGGGCCCAGGTTCATATCCACTATCGACTTCACCGCATACTCATCTTCCGCGGATACAGCGGGCATACCGGCCTCGATACGGTGAACTCCCAGCGCAGCCAGCTTCTTCGCTATCTCGATCTTGTCCTGCGCGGTAAAGACCACTCCGGTCTCCTGTTCGCCGTCGCGCAGCGTAACATCGTGAATCAGGATATTCTCCGCAAACTCAAAGTCACCGGTGACTTCTGGGTAGTAGTTCCATGGGCTGACGTACCATCTGGCATTCCTATGTAGCATAAAGCTCTCCTTTCCTTTCCGTAATTGATACCAAGCATCTATGTCAGAGCGGACCGCGGACGTTTACCCTGGAGGAAATCTCTCGCTGCTTCGGCAACTTTGATTTGCAGCGTCTCGACTGCCTTCTCGGACACGGCCGCGCAGTGGCTCGTCAGAATGATGTTCGATAGTCTGCGCAGAGGGCTGTCCATCGGTAGTGGCTCGACTTTGAACACGTCAAGTCCCGCACCCGCAAGTTTGCCTGACTCTAACGCGTTGAACAGATCAGCTTCATTGATAATCGGCCCCCGAGAGGTATTCACGACGAGCGCTCCTGGCTTCATCTTACCAATTGTCTCACGGTTGATCAGATGGTTGGTCTCCGGCAATAGTGGACAGTGAAGAGAGACTACATCCGAACTGCTCAGCAGTTCTTCGAGGCCAACTTGCTCGACGCCGAGTTCAGTAAATACCGACGCAGGAACCAGAGGGTCATACGCGATTACCTTGAACAACAGCGCCTGAGCCTTTCTTGCAAGCAACCTGGCAATGTTTCCTAAACCCACCAGCCCCAGCGTCATGTCTGATAGTGCCGGAATTGGCCTAAACTGGTTGATGTCCCAACCGCCCCGAAGGATGCTGTTGTGATCGTGTGGTATCCGTCTTGCCAGGGAGAGGATCATCGCAAGCGCGTGGTTTGAGACTTCTTCGATGCAGAAATCAGGCACGTTGCAAGCCGTGACTCCAAGCTCCTTGCACGCTTCAAGATCAAGGTTATTCACTCCAATACCATAACGAACAAGACACTTGACCCGTGGCAAAGCATCGAGGACTCTTCTGGTGATGGGCGCCCACTGCACTAGAAGAACATCCGCATCGCCGCAGTTCCTAATGACATCGTCCTCGGTCTTACAGTCGGGCTTTGCCTCGCGCAACTCGAAGCCAGCGTCCTTGAGAATCTTTCGCTCCTTGTCCACGGAAGGCAGATTATAATCGGTAACGACAACATTTCCCATAACAACACCTCGACGAAGATTAGCTAATTTGCAGTAATTGCATAGCCTCTTCAAACCTCCGACGACAGCAGGATGTGTGCAACTTCCATCACCGCCTCGCGGGGCCCACGGTAAGCCCAAACCTGCGACTCATCGTTATACCTCAGCCGCCCGGTTTCCGCTCCTACCGCCGGAGCATGATACTCCAGTTCGCTGAAACTCCACTGGTCAACATTGACATTGCACGCCTGAATGCAATATCCGAGATCGTCCGCTTCATCCCAGGGAGCATCGACATAATCACCCGATGGATTGATGTAGAAATTGCGAATCACCAGTGCCCATTCGCCATTTGGGCACTCATAGAAATATCCAACCCTGCCGGGAGTATCCGCCGCGCGAAGTCCTATTTTTTGCCCGCCGGCTGCCCGCATTCTATACCTCACGAGGTGATCCCCAGCGGAAATGTCTTCTGCTTCAACCACGCCGAAGTAGATCTTCGGATCCGTTCTTGAAAATGTGGGAACAAGCAAATCTCCGCCGTTGGGCATCTGAAGCAGATTCCAGATGCTCACTGAGACGCTTGAGTCACTTGCATTCACGATTTCCAACGCTGTGCGTAGCGAGTATCCGGCATATTGGATACCTGTTGTTCGTACTATGGCATGTTCGTATCTGAGTGGATCTGGGGCAGAATAAATCGTTTTGGTCATAGCAAGCTCTATGGAAAATCCGCTCCGCGAAGCTCGTAGAGTTAATCGGTTGAGCATTTCTAAAGCTTCGCCCTTTTTCTCGACCTGGTAATCACCAGGGTCAAGCTGCCGTGGCTGCCAGTATTCCTTAACTACAGGAGGAAAGTTTGGGAAGAAGAAATCAAGTTCCGGCGAAAGCCACGTGCGGTCTCCACCCGAGTTGTGCCAATCCTTGCTTTGGTAGAATGCCCGCGCGGTTTCGACGGATCCCAGGGCCGGGTTGGTCCAGAGGAAGTTGGTCTCATCTTTCGGCGCGAATAGCCCGAGAACTCTGCCGCCGTATGGCAGTACGAGAATCTCACTTCCGTCGGGAGCCTGCAGCACATGCGTAGACTTGCCAACCGCCTTCAAAACCCTAATTAAGTGATTGTTCACTCTCTTCTCCTCCTTTTCAAGCTGAAGCGAAGTTGAAAATCTAGCTCTTAGCCAGCGTGTCTCCGAAAGCCATAACAGCAGCAGCGGTGACAAGGGTGGCAATCGCAAGGTACATCTGCCATCTTGGTGTTCCGGCCACGCCGCGCCACTCGCCACTCGCAAACCCGACCGCCTGTCCGCCGATTATTTGCGCTGCCTGCTGCATCCCAAATCCAATCGAAGCCCCCAGCGCGCCCAGCAAAAGCATCCCCCTGCCCATAAGGACAATCGCCAATGTGAATTGAACCCCGATAACCGCCGCCAGCGCGATCTCGTTTTTGCACTCCCAAAGCACATTCCACGATCTTCGCTTGCTCATCAGATAAGCGGGATATGCAATGTTGATAATGCTGCCTCCAACCAGTCCTGCCGCCCATACGGCGAAGTTCGCGGGTATCTCCCCGGCACCGTTGATCTTCATTGCCTCAACTATCGGTCCCTGACCGTATACGAACGAGAAGCTGATGCCGGCAGATAGGATTCCGCCGATGGCGCTCATTATTAGTCCCAGCAGAAACCCTCCAGACTTCTTCTGCACAGACTTGAACACGCGGTCCCGTCCGAATCCAGCCAAGGCGACAAGCACTACTCCAAGCAGCATAATGCCTACGCCAATTAGCACGATGTGGCCAGCGGGAGATCCAAGACCGGCAGCATCATTGAACAGGCCAGATCCCTTTACCACCATAGGCAGAGTAACACCGATTGAGACACCCACCGCGGTTAGAATGGCCGTAGTAAGTCCAATTCCGATGCGAGCAATGCACAAACCTCCGAGCACACTCGCCACTCCCCATCCTATTGCAAACAGGTTCGACTTCAGCAGGTCCATTAACGGAACACTGTGATATGCTGCGATGGCATTCGGGCAGAAGAGCAGCGTGGTCGTCCAGGGGACTATTATCAGCCCAACAAACATAGCTACGAAGAACCAATGCTCGAACTGAAACCTGCGCATGACTTTCACAGGCCAGTAGACGCTTCCCATGGCCAGTCCCGCGAATGTCACAACCAAAGCACCCAATAATGTAGGCGTCATATCATCAGAATCCTTTCACTGCTTTCAAGCTCTGCGTCCCGGACGCTGTACAATCTCGACAATTGCTCCGCCTGTACCACGAATGTCGAGGTGTGCACAACCGCCCTGCTCCGTCCGGGCCATGAACAGCACATCAATACCAACCTGTTTGCAGTGTGCCAGCCTTGAGTCAAGATCTTTTACATCGAACGCTATATGGTGAAGCCCCTCCCCCTTTTCCTCGAGGAAATCGAAGTAATACTGTGGTCCAGTAACAGGCTCGATGAACTCTAACTCTACAGGCCCGAGCGAGCAAAACGCCAGTTTCCATTCCGGCACTGGTATTGGCTCTCCACCGCAATACATCTCCGTGAAACGAATGCTCGGTCGAACGAATGGCCCAAGGCCGAACACAGTTTCGTAGTATTCGATCACGCGCTCGACGCCGTGGACCACCATTGCGATTTGGCTCACATCCGGCAATTCCAGAGCCGATTTGAGATCGTCATTAATACTCAAAGCATTCATAGGTGTCACGCCTCCATTTCGATCATAATCTTGATCTTGGTATCATTGTTAGTCTTCATTTCCTTCAGAGCCTCGGCGGCCTGTTCCAACGTGCACCGGTGCGTAATAATCGAAGACATGTCAAGCATCCCACTTTCCATAAGTCTGAGGACAGGCTTGAACATCCCCAGGCTGCCAGGCACCGGTTTGATCGTCACATCTCCAAACACAAGACTGTCGATGTTGAACTCTGCAAGCGGCTTATCATAGAATGCCACCACCGACATCACTCCTCCGGGACGAGTGAGACCTATCGATTCTTTGAACAATTCTGTTGAACCCGATGCCTCAATTACACGATCGACACCATGCGCCCCTACCAAAGCTCTTACGGTCTCGCCCAGTGGCTCTCTTGTCACATTGATGGCATTGTCGATGCCCATCGTCAATGACAGATCAAGCTTATAGTCTTTGCGACCGGTAATGATCACTTTGCTCGCTCCGTGAAGCTTGGCGAGTTTCGCTGCCGCAATCCCGATTGGCCCCGTACCTTGGACCAGCACCGTGTCACCGATTTGCATATCGGTGAGCATCAACGACAACAGTCCTGTGGCAACAGGTTCCACAAGCGCGCCGTTGTCGAAGCTGACACCGTCGGGAAGGCGAAACATGTGCCGAGCGGGCATCAGGATATATTCAGCCCAGCCGCCGTCCCAGGTAAGCACTGTTCCTACGGCGCGCAACTCCTTGCAGTGGTTATACTGACCCATAAGGCACTCATAGCACATGCCGCACGAAACCGCCGTGTCACCGACTACTCTGTCACCCGGCTGTAAACCCTTCACGTCCGACCCCACTGATTCGACTATCCCAGACCACTCGTGCCCTGGTGTCATCGGAAACCTGACCATACCGATAAATGACGCTTCTCCGCTGTAGATTGAGTAGTCAGTGCCGCATATTCCGGCACGCGCGACACGGCAGACAACATCCCCCGGTCTGGGTTCAGGAGTCGGAACATCCATCAGCCTAACATCTTTTGGAGCGTAGAATCTCACTGCACGCATTTTCCCCTCCTTTTATCTCGCTTGCCTCTCCGCACCAGTTCCGAACGAACTCAAAGAGCACGTGGGCCGCCAATCCTATATCGTTAACTCTAACTTGCTCATTCTTTGAATGAGCGAGCGCCAACTCGCCACAGCCGAAGACCACTACGGGCATCCCCAGATGGCTGGCATAGAACCATGAGTCCGTACCGCAAGTCAGGACAGCAGACTCTGGTGTCACCCCTGCCCGCTCGCAGGCAGACAACATAGACACGACGAGCGGATGGTCCACCGGCGTAACAGCGGAATCGTGTGCGAGTGTAAATTCGATATCCACGTGCCTCATAATGTCGTCGCCACAGCCGGCTTGCAGCGACTCAATCATTTCCCTTTTAATGTCCTCCTTCGTCTTGTTTGGCAGGAACCCGATGACACCTTCAAGCACCGCTCTATCGGGCACCATCGCCGGCCAATCCCCCGCCGATAGCCGACCTAGGGTAAGCGGCATCGGGTTCTCGAAGCCATCATACGGCGGTGTTCCACGAGACACAGCCAGAAGCTCTGTGTGATAACTTCTCAACACCTCCATGACTCTCACCGCCATATCTAACGCACTCTGGGTTTTGGCTGCAGATCCACTGTGCGCGGCCGTACCGTGGCAAGTAATCCGGAACCACAGTGTGCCTCGGCACGCTGTCACAACCTTGAGGTTTGTCGGCTCCATAACAATCGCGCCATCCGCGGGAGACGATGCGCGTACCATACTGAGCGAGCCATTTCCACCATTCTCCTCCTCCACAACTAGGTGAACAATGAGATCTCCATCCAGCTTTGTGCTCGTTGCCTTGATCGCAGAAAGTAGAACATATATTACAGCCACCTGGCCTTTATCATCGCACGCTCCCCTGCCGTAGACAATCCCGTCTACCGACTGGGGATCGTACGAGTTCTCTTGTCCTTTGCTTAGCGGAACCGTATCAAGATGAGCATTTAGGATTAGCGACTTGCCCGGTCCGCAGCCTCGGAGCCTTAAACGAAGATTATGTCTTCCTTTGTATCTAATATTGGGAATCGGGCTTGCATAGTCCTTTTCATCGCGAATCGAGTCGTCAAGTGGAACCAGTTCCACATCATCGGCCAGATTCGCGAATGCTCTAGCGCAATAGTCAACCACACGGTCTTCGGAGCCCGAGATTGACGATAAAGAGATCAGGTCGCACAAGAACGTTTCCGCATCCGGCAACAAACCGTCTATTATTGACTTGGCCAAATCATCAGCCGTCTTCAACACTACCATCCTACAGCGACAACAGCACGCCTTCCATTATGTCGAGACTCTCTTCGGCTTCCTCTTCATTGATAACAAGCGGCGGTCCCACACGGATTACATTGCCGAATATGCCGACTCTACCAACCAGCAACCCGTTATTGGCACACCTGACGATTATCTCCTTGGCAAGTTCCGGCGTGGGCTCCTTTGTATTCTTGTCGGCAACGATCTCGAGTCCCATCACCAGTCCCTTTCCCCTCACATCGCCGACGCACCTTGATTGCTCGGCTATCCAAGTAAGGCATTCCTTCATCATGTTACCTATCTTGCGGGCATTGTCGGGTAATCTCTCAGACTTCATGACCTCCAACACCGCAATGACGGCGGCACTCGATAGCGGGTTTCCCCCTGCGGTGCTACTCATCTCTCCTGGTCCTAATGCACCGACTACGCTGCTTTTCATTAGGACAGCGGAAGTGGGAACTCCGCTTCCAATGCCCTTGCCGAGACAAACAATGTCAGGCGTCACATTCTCCCATTCCATCGCCCACATCTTGCCGGTCCTTCCATATGATGACTGGACCTCGTCTAATGAGAACATTATGCCGTGTGCTCTGGCCCACCTCTCCAACTCGGTCAGCCATCCGTCTGGTGGAAATATAAATCCGGCAGTCCCAAGATACGGTTCAGCAAGCACACCGGCAAGACTGCCACACGAGTTTGCACGGACCACTTCGTCAAGGAACTCAAGACACATTAATCCGCATTTCTCGGGAGTGGACTTGAACGCACATCTGTAACAATAAGGATATGGAGCATGGATCGCCCCCGCTATTGGTGGACCATATCCCTTTTTCGGCATAGACATCCCACCCACTCCCGCTGCCCCAGGAGTGCGGCCGTGAAAGGCCCCGTGGAATCCGACTATTTCAAAACACCCTGTATAGCGCTTCATCAGGCGAATTGCCTGCTCGGTCGCCTCGCTGCCCGTTGATAGAAAGAAGCACCTGTCCAGGTGCTCGGGAGTCGTTTGAACCAAAGCTTCGGCGGCTGCAACGCGGTACTCGTTTGCATATTCGTAGCAGTTCAATATCTTCCCGGCCGCTTCACGCACAGCTTCCACCAATCGAGGATGGCAGTGGCCGACATTCGCAACAAGCACACCGCTAGTCCAATCGATGAACACGTTGCCGTCAACATCATGCACAATCACTCCCTGGGCACTCTGCCAGGCCACCGGAGCCTGAAAACCAAAAGTCTGAGCTTCCGCCTCAGACCAACGTTCTAGCAGTGCTTTCGAATTGGGGCCTGGCAAGGGTGTATTGACTGAAGTGATCCGATCCCTAGATTGAAGCATCGATACTGCTGCTCCTTTCTGCATTATAGATATGAACCTCTGCGCCTCCACGTTCCGCGGACAGGTATGCCGAGTAGATCGTTGCCGTTACGTCCACAGCTATGTCCAGGTCCGATTGTGGCTTGCTCCGCTTGTATATACACTCAAGGAAATCTTGCATTTCCGGCTGGTAGCCGATAGTCCAGTATTCATCCGGCGCCACATTTGACCAGCCTTCCTGAGTGCTGGTCATCTCGAGGAGGTATATGTCCTTGAATCCATCGTCGCCTGGATTGTAGGTATCAAGCAAATTTGTCGGATTAATACGGCATCTGCTTCGATGGTTATTGGCGAAAACTTCTATGTAATCGTAAGTCCCACCGAGCACAGTTGCTCCCGTCACCACATCGCCGACCGTACCATCATCGAACGTCACATGCATCCATCCGTAGTCTTCGACATCGAAGTAATCGCAGCGCAAGAAGCCTTTGTCTCGGTATTCTGGGATCCCGGTCAACTGGTGAGTTCGCGCCGACACTGTGAGTGGGCATATAGGCCCTGTTCCATTCGCCTGCCCCTCCGCCCTTTTCAGATACAGAAGAACGCCCAAAGGATGCGAGCCGGTACTGATCAGCGATCCACCACAAGCGTATTTCCAGAAGCTGGAATACGCGGCAAGATTGCCCTTGTGTGACTCCTCTCCGATCATACGCAGAATCTGCGCGCCACTCCTGTCTATGAGATCACGCTCTCTCTGAACCGGCGGCGCGTATATGCAGTTTTCGGCGTAGCAGAACACCGACTTGGAGGCTGTAACTGCCCGTCGTATTTCCTCAAGGCCTTGCAGCACCTCATCGAGCATCGGCTGTTTCGGAGCGACATTGCCTCTAAACGATTCGGCATCGTCCATAGTCGGCGCGTAGCCCATCAGTGGTTTCTCGCAGATGATGTCCTTTCCTGCTCCAGCCGCTTGCAGAATGACTTCCTTGTGCGCGTATGGAGGAGTACAGACGTCGACCACATCCACATGCTCCAACATCTCCTCAATAGTCCTAAACGCCGAAACGCCTCTTTGCTCCGCGAAGGCTCTACTTCTTTCGGGGACGACATCAAGAACGCCGACGACTTCAGATCTCACGCCGTAAACGCGTGCTACGCACTCGTGATGATACCCGGCGATGTATCCGGCCCCGGCAACTCCTATCCTGATGGTCTTCACTTGACTTTTCTCCAAGATTTGTGGCACAATCGATTGAGCATTACAAGCACTCTATCACAAGCCAGAGTGCTTGTCAATACCTTTCTGCGAGATTTTGAGTGTTTTAGTTGTGCGGTGGGTAGCAGACACTTATCGGCGGTTTGATGTATAATACTTGTGCAAGCGCAAAATTGATGATAATACCAGTATATGTTTAACTGTGGCGCTATCCATTCCATTCTCAAATCAAAGGCCGAACATGGGAATTGTCACTCTTGATGATATTGCTGGCGCCCTGGGTATCTCACGGGCCCAAGCCTGCCGCGCACTGAGCGGCAAGGGCCGAGTCAGCCCAGAGACTAGAGCCAGAGCCGTGAAACTGGCCTCAAAGATGGGTTACCGTCCAAATCATAATGCAAGGAGTCTGATTCTCGGCAAGACTAACCTTGTAGGTGTCATAGGCGGTCCGGTAATCATATCTGCGTTCGAGTTGGTCGTCGATCCTATCGAACAGGCTCTTGGCGAGGCTGGCTATTCTATGCTCTTCTGTCGATCTACAGGAGAACCGGACAGTGAGCACATCTATATCGAGCAAATTATACCATTGCGTGTAGACGGCCTCATAGTCCATCCCGGTCCCTACTCGATGGACTGCACCCCCTATGAGCAGGCAATCGCAAACGGAATTAAGCTGGTAATATTCGGCGCGTACATCAAAGGTCTTGATGTACCGCAGATGGCTGTTGATGAGTATCGTCCCTCGAAACTGGCTACGGAGCACCTGCTTGCTTTGGGGCACCGACGAATCGTATATATGGCACTCCCTGAGACATCCCCAGCCGGAATTGACCGCATGCGGGGATTCCGTGACGCTATGAGCGCGGCAGGGGTCCCCTTGACGGAATCCTCCGCAGCGGAAACGGGCTTCGGCAGTAAGGCGGGAGCCGAGATGATGACTCGATTGCTCAAAAGCAAGAGCCGGCCGACAGCAGTCATAGCACGTCACGACACAGTTGCTCTCGGCGCGATGGAAGCGGTCCTCGCCGCTGGGCTATCAGTCCCCAAGGACATATCCATAGTAGGCCACGGAGACATCATACGCACTACTGCTCTCAAGGCGCCACTGACCTCCATCCGATACCCATGGACCGAAATGGCCGAGTTTGCGGTGAACACACTTCTAGACATGTTTGGCGACCGCCCGGTGGATATGGGCCTGAAGGTCTGGGACTGCGAACTCATCGTGAGGCAATCCACGGCCCCACCAAGACCCCATTAACACATTTCCAAGCCAGTGCACAAATGCGCACGCATAAACCCTATGGCTGGACTCGCAGAGAGGGGCACAACGTCCAGCACTTATTCAGGTTCGCTCAATATATCGTTGCTCCCCCGTCTACAACCAATGTGTGACCATTGATGAACCCACTTGCGTCGGAAGCCAGGAACAACGCGGCGGCGGCGATTTCCTCTGGAGTGCCAACCCTGCCCATCGGTATCGACTCCAGTATTTGCCTGCTGTAGTCAGGATTGGACATGATCTTCGCCAGAGCGGGAGTGTTGACCTGTCCAGGCGCAATCACATTCACACGAATTCCGTACTTTGCCCATTCCACCGCTAGTGTCTTAGTGAAGCCGATAATTCCGGCCTTCGCCGCGGCATGGTGAGCCGTGCCTCTGGGCAGACCGATAAGCGCCGCGATAGACGCAATGCTTATGATGCATCCTGACCGCTGCTCCATCATTATCTTTCCGATCTCTCGCGAACACAGAAAGCTGCCGCGTAAACTGACGGCTACGCACCTGTCCCACTGCTCATCCGTCATCTTCTCAACGTGGACAAGCTCAGCCGAAGCTGCGTTGTTGAGCAGGATATCCACCCGCCCGAAAGTTTCTTTCGCTTTCCCGCACATTTCCGCCACCATACGGGTGTCGGTTACGTCGCACTGCATATACAAAGCCCTCTGTCCGATAGACTCAATCCGTGAGATCAACTCAGGGCACTTTTCGTCGATAATGTCAAGCGCCAGGATGTCGGCGCCATGTTGCGCCATCATCAGGCCGGTGCTGGCTCCTATGGGACTCAACCCACCGGTGATCACAGCCACTTTTCCATTAAGACCTAAAATATCGTTCATTCCGACCCATCCTTTTCTATCCGACCGAGCACTGCGCCTATCGCGGCCTCTTGATCAACTTGAACCAAAACATCAGCAAGGATACCCGAAGCGGGAGACTCAACCTCTAAATTCGCTTTATCGGAGAGAATCTCCACGACAGGCTCTCCGCGGCTCACTGTATCGCCCACACACTTGAGCCACTTAGTAACGGTTACATCTTCAACAGTAAGTCCCTGCTGAGGAACAACAATCTCCACATACTCGCTTGGCATATTCGTCTACTCCCAAATATAATGATCTAATAAATCCGAAATTCGCTGTCAAGCATCTGCTACTCGAGAGAATGCTTCCTAAACCAACGCTCGTACATCGGCGGACCGTTGCGCTTCCATCAATCTACGAACCGAGGTCAATATTCTTTCCTCGCTTGGTATCATAGCTGCCTCAAGCCCCGGAGCATAAGGATTCGGTGTGTCAAGAGATGCCACCCTGATGATGGGAGCCCGCAGATAGTCGAACGCGTGCTGGCACACCAGCGCAGCGATCTCCGCTCCAGCTCCGCAGGTCAGATGGGCTTCTTCAACAATCGTCAAGCGGCCTGTTTTGGCAACAGATCTCAAAATCGTATCTATGTCCAGCGGATATAGGGTTCTTGGATCGATAAGCTCGACGTCGACATCCATCTCCGGACCCTCCGCTACGTTGAGCGCCTTTCCAACCATACTGCTTATCGCGACTAAAGTGACATCACTGCCCTCGCGGACCACTTTGGCTTCGCCAATGGGAGTGATGTACTCGCTATCCGGCACTTCATCCTTCTTGGGATACAGGAATTTGTGTTCAAAGAAGATGACGGGATTCGGATCGCGGATAGACGCCTTAATCAGCCCTTTGGCGTCGGCTGGATTGCTCGGGGCCACAACCTTGAACCCCGGACAGTGCATGAATAGGGAATACGGGCAAGCTGAATGGTGCGCGCCTGAGGTTCTTCCCCCCATCTGTGCCCTGACTACCATCGGCACCTGTACGCCGCCGTTAGAAACGTGATGCAGTTTTCCCGCCTGATGACAAAGAGTCCCCATTGCCTCATAAAGCATGTCGGCGAACATGAGATCGACAATCGGCTTCAGCCCGGATGCCGCGGCTCCAATTGCCATACCGGTGAAGCCGTTCTCGCATATGGGAACGTCAATGACTCTGCTCGAACCGAACTCCTGCCATAGGTTCTTAGTGTGTGCGTAGCTTCCTCCCCGCTCTCCGATCCCCTCGCCCAGTGTAATCACCGTAGGATCCAAACGCATCTCTTCCGCGATGCCGTCACGGATGGCATTCATATAGGATATCCTGGTAGACATTTAACTAGCCTCCGCAAAGATGTGATCTCCGACAGTCTCAGTATCCGGATGTGGGCTCTGCCTGGAGAACTCCACAGCTCGGTCGATTTCCTCACCAATCTTCGCCTCGATTCCATTTAGCGTGTCTTCGTCGATCTCAAACTCACTAATAAGCTTCAGCCTATACGTGGATATCGGGCAGCGTTTCTTCCACTTCTCGATCTCTTCGAGCGTTCTATACGTGCCGGCGATCTGGTCGCCTTCATAGTGTCCACAGGTGCGATATGTCTTCGCCTCAATGAGAGTCGGACCTTCGCCCGCTCTAGCCCTATAGATCGCATTACCCGCAACTTCGTACACTGCCAGGACGTCGTTGCCATCCACGACTACGCCGGGCATTCGAAAAGCATCGGACCTGCTGGCAATATCCGGATTGCTGGCTACATCCACGAGTCGTGTCGCGGTGGCATACAGATTGTTCTCACACACAAAAACGACCGGCAACTTATACACAGCCGCCAGGTTCAACGACTCGTAGCACAAACCGTGATTGCTTGCGCCATCGCCATAGAATGCTACCGAGACATTCGGCTTGCCTAACGTTTTCATGCTGAGTGCGGAACCGACGGCCAACGGTATGCCGCCTCCCACAACACCATTCGTTCCAAGAAGACCGTGCTGCATAGCATAGACGTGCATGCTTCCGCCCCGTCCGCCACTGTAGCCATCACTTCGACCGTATAGCTCAGCCATTGTGCGTTCCGTACTGCAGCCCTTCGCCAAAGCGTGCCCGTGGCCACGATGCGTGCTTGTGATAATGTCCTCATCCGTCAGGTGCGCACAAACACCGGCTGCGACCGCCTCCTCGCCCAAATACAGATGAACAAATCCTGGCAACTCTCCAGCACGGTAGACAAGCGCAACACGCTCCTCAAATCTCCTGACGCGAACCATCATCTCGTAAAGCGCAAGTAGTTGTGTAGTCGTCATTTGCTGTTTAGATGGAATTTCTTGCATCAACTATGATCCCTTTCTGATATGCAAACTGAGTCTCTACGCACAGGTGTTCCGCCCTCAACGTCGCAGAGGCACAATCGATTGAGCATCCTTCTGCAATTTACCACATATACGGATGCCTGTCAACCCTTTCTCTTTTCAATGTGGTAGCATAGCGATTATGTCCCCTATTAATAGCAGAGCGAAAGTGTACCCACTGGGTCGCACCTGTTCACTTTGAGTGAACGTCCCCGGGCCGCCGATTTTTTGTTGATTCGGCGGGCGGCTGGGGCTAAATAGAGGGGGCATATTGTGCAGCAGCCAATTGCAAAGCGATAATGTCCCCATGCAAATGGAGGGCATCAAGATAGCACACAAGGACATTGAGAGGTTGCACATACTGAAGATGGTGCTGGAGTGTAAGATGACGCTGGTGGAGGCGGCGGTCGTTCTACAGGTTAGCTACCGGCACGCCGAGCGGCTGAAGAAGGCCGCAGCAGAGGGAATCAAAGGTATAGTGCATGGCAACCGGGGAAGAGTGCCGACCAACAAGACACAGGAGGCGCTACGGGCCAGAGTGGTTGCACTGGCGGAAGGTAAATATAGCAACTTCAACGACACACTTTGCGCAGATGCTTATCGAGCGGGAGGGGATAAAGCTGTCGCGGGAGACGGTGCGCAGGATACGCAGGCAAGAGGGGATCAAGCCCAAGCGGAAGCGGAGGGTAAGAAAGCATCATGCGAGGCGGCCGAGGAAGCCGGCTGAGGGTATGATGATGCTCTTTCGATGGCAGTCCTCACCGCTGGTTTGGCCATGAACGTGCCCCCTGTTGCTTAATGGCAGCGATTGACGACGCGACAGGTCGTGCGCTTGCTCTGCGGTTTGTGGATGCTGAGTCTAGCTGCGCGTATCTTGATCTGCTTACGGGAGTGGTAAGAGGCTATGGGATTCCAGCAAGCGTGTATCAGAACAGGCACTCGGCGCTAAAGAGGAACGACAGCTACTGGAGTATTGAAGAACAACTTGCGGGCCGCCAGGACTCAACGCAGGTAGGGACGGCGCTTGAGGCGCTTGGGATCCAGGCGATATTCGCCCTTAGCCCACAAGCAAAGGGAAGGGTGGAGAAGCTCTTTGAGACGCTTCAAGACCGGCTGGTGCCGATGCTTGAACTTAAGGGGATAAAGGATATTATCTCTTGGTTATGAAGCAACAGTGGCAAACGACAATGCAGTGAGGCTGGGAGGGATAGTGATAGACATACCAGCGGGTCCGGGAGGACGCAGTTATGCGGGGGTTAGAGCAGATGTGCGGCAGATGCTGGATGGTAGTTGGAGGGTCTACTACCAGGACAGGCTAATTGCGACTGCTCCCAGGACACCGGTTGCCGAACCGATCCGCACCAGGAGAAGAAGAAAGGGACTAAGGGCAGCCTCAGAGGATCAGTGGGTGTATATGGCCTCTGCAGAGCCGACGCAGTGCCGGGCAGACTCCGCTGCTGCCACAGCGGGAACCACAGTGCGTCGAGCCGGTCCAGGCCGGTCAATTGGAGCCACACGAATAGCATGAAAGGAGACACCTGTGCCGACACCACGAAAGTATGAAAGCAATGCCCACAGGCAAAAGGCTTATCGAGAAAGACGTGCCGCGCAAGTGCAAGCACAACTGGCATCTTAAGGAATCCCACCTCGGCCGGTGATCCCGTCTATACCGGGACATCGCAGATGGAAAGCTATGATAAACCAGGCACGCTTTCTTCTGCAGAATGTCGTGGACGAGATGCGAGCCTATCAAGAGGAAAGGTCTGATGAGTGGCAGGACTCTGAACAGTCAGTTGAGTTTACTGCAACTATGGAATCCATAGAGAACGCAACCGATGCTTTGGCAGATATCCCATACTGACTGGTCAATCGAGAGCCGCCCCGGATGGTTGTCCGGAATTAGCTGCCTGAAGCGTATCGTTACGCTTCAGGCCCAGGAATAACAATCCACAAGGGGACATTTTCCCTTCGCAGTTAAGGGGACATATTGCCTTTGCTTAAACACCCTTTCTCTTTTCAAACGCTTTTTTCTAACAGTGAGGTGCTGACTCTGCAGTCCAAAAGGCGGCGATTTGCGCATACTACTGGAGGAGTGCCTTCGATAATCATACAGGCTTCATGCAGGCCACATCTTTTGGAGCGGACTAACACAAGAGCAATGTAAGCCACGCAATCATGTTGTTAAGGAAGCAAGCTAGCCGACCCAGGGCGAACACTGCTACCTGGCATGACTTGCCTGACTGAAACTGACATGCGTGACAATCGGACGGTCAGTCAATCACTGCTCGGATAACCGCAACTGCTTCCTCAATCGCAGAGTCACTCCCAACAATGTAGACTGGCGCCAGCGACAGTCTCGAAGGTCCGGCAGGAATCGGATTGCCCATAACGTCCAGGAATCTGACGCCTCTTCCTTCGATCCGACGCCGAGCAGCCGTTGACAGATCGACGGGCCTTTCCGACCACACAATGCCTACGCGCTTCCCACCTCGCTTGAAGATGTAGATCAACAGGCCGCTGATTGCCATTTTCTTGTCAAAGCTTGTCCCCGGCGGCAGCATCCATGCGAGAATGTTCATTGCCACATATCCCTTCCGAGGCAGACCGTCGTAACCGAACATCATGTCAGGGAAGATGTCTCGGTTGACTCTATGGACTGAAAAGAGAGGGTGCTGCATCACGCATACAGCGCCGTTGCCGAGTGCGGCAGTGTTCAGACGGACCAGTGCTTCCGCGGCCAGTTGTTCAGCATTCTTATGATCAGCAAAGGACAACCAGCCAAGCTCGCAAGATGGACCAGGGCTGTCATCGCCGTAGACGCCGTACTCGTTCAGCCAGATCGGCTTGCGGCCGCCGCACCTATCCATCAGAGTGTTCAGTGCGTCGTAAGCTGCGTAGTCCGGCACATCACCAGTGTAGACATGCTGATTGGTGGCATCTATGTAATGGAGTCCACCCATCTCAAATAGCTTACGATAGCGTGCGAACTGGGATTCCATGAGGTCCATCGCCGGCCCGCCAATCACGGTACAATCCGGCTTTGCCCGCTTGGCAGCCCGATAACCCGCCTGAAGCAGCTCAAAATACTGCTCCACACTCAGTGTTGCCTGTCCGTCAACTCCGAACTTGTAGAACGGCTCGTTGAGGATCTCCCAGTGTTTGACCCTGTTCCCGAAATGCCGGACAACCCGATAGACGTAGTTCTCAAAGTCCGTGATGTTCTTTGGCTCATACATCCGATAGATAGGCTCGCCCTGGCCATACCTGGCTGCGGCCTCCGGCGGCGCGGTGCTTGACCAGCGAGATGAAGGCTGTGACAGACACGCCTGCACGCGCATACCATGGCTCATCGCACGGTCGATGACCTTGTCCGCAACGCTAAAGTCGAAGCATCCTTTCTCCGGCTCAATCACATCCCACATCGTCGACCAATCCCGCACCCACGAGATACCGGCATCCTTTGCGAGCTTCATCCTCAGGTCAGTGGGAAACGCGTGGTTGATGCCAAAGAAAGACGACTTCCCGCCGTATGTCCTTTTATACGGGAAGATAACCCCCATTGGGATAACATGTGTCTCTGCCTGATCACCCGATCCGACCGTTATCTTGGCACTATAGAACCCGGTTGCCTTGAGCCCAGTCGGAACCGTAACGTTCACGGTTCTTCCGGCCGACACCGTCTGCCTCAGGCGCTTTTGCACCACGGACCTGCCGCCGAAGTCCTGGATAGATAGAAAAAGCGGTACATCGGCATTGTCGCGACCGGCATTTCGAAGCCTGACTCTCAGATCGACCTTCTCACCCCGATAGAAGAGGTTTGCAATCCGATCGGTACTCAGTCCGGCTTCCACCAGCCGCCGCTGGCGATACTTGGTCGCCGATTTCCCCGGTTCCAGCTGGAGTGCATCAACCCAGAGTGTCGCGCGGTTCACTCCGGACGCCTTCAGGTCCGGCCCAACCGTCACGAAGGAAAGTTCATCCGGTAACTCAGCCGTAAACGAATACCTTCGCCATTCGCGGGTAACACGGACCTGCTTTCTGATCGCAATGTACTGCTTCACGGGTTCAAATGTGCCTTCATCAGGCACCCACGCGCTGCGTTCCAGCGCCAGGTTCACAGTGAGCCCATCCACGTCGCTCTTGAGATATGTGGAAAACGTATACGGCTCGTCCTTATACAGTTTGAGCCAGCCGATGCTGGCAAGCTTCAAATTGGTCAACCTTACAATACGAGGTTCAGGCCAATCAAACCATGCTGTTTGGTATGTCTCGGGAGCCAACCGGAGTTTGAAACTGCATCGTCCGTCCACTGCTGTCGATCGATCGATAGTGCCTATCAGGCTATCAGAGCCGTCTGTTCCCCAGCCTGCGATCCCAAGCTCGAAGCTGCTGTTCGGAATCGCGTTCACGACGCCATTGGTCGGAATGGTATCCGTCACTTCTTGCACACTCACCAGCACGATCTCTACATCGTCGATCCAGACCGTGCCACCACCATCAAGGGCAAACTCGAATCGGGTATTATTGGTAGTCGACTCGCCCTTGAAGTAGTAGCTTTGCTTAGTCCAGCCTCTTCGCGCAACACAGTAGTGGTCCAGCGCGGTAGCCACCGCCGGCCGCCAGTTGTCCAAGCGGAGGATGTTCACCATGACATATTCGCCGCCCTTGCCCTTGATCCAGAAGGTCACACGATAATTCCGGCCCTTCTCGATCGGCACAACCTTATCCTGTGCCAGTACTACCCATCCCTTGTACGATTCCTTTACGGCGACCTTTATCGACCGTCCTCCGCAGCGGCCGAGGTCGCTTGAAAGCGAAACGTCGCTGCCTCCGGAGCCTACCACCCAACCTACCGGCTTTCCCGAAGCTATCACCTCAAATCCACCGTTCGACAATAGATTCTGGGCGCTCGCTAGCCGGGCGCCAAGCGCCTCGATTCCAGGACACAAGAACACTATACAGACAATGACGACCAATATCGCAACCGCTTTCACGTGATTAATCCTGCCCTCCCTTCCCTACTTGTTCTTCTTGTATGTGAAGACTACAGCACTGGGCCCGACCGGCATATTGACCAAGAGACCGTTTTCCGCCAGTTCCTTACCCGAGACCTGTTTAGAGCTTGGAGCGTCAAGTTCGGTGATGACGTAGTTTGCCGCGGTATCAAGATCCCTCAGCTTGTACCGGGCCGTCTCGTATGAGCTCTCCGCACGGCGGAATACCTGCACTACGCCCTCTCCTTCCTCGGGACGATTGAACTGCCAGGCCATCCAAACATCCTTTTCCGTGCTATAGCTCGTGAGCGGATAGTAGTCGCCCAGATAATTGGGAGCGAGATTCCGCCACTGCCTCATCCAACGCCTGAGCAAATCGAAATCAATATCGGTACGACGCATATCCCAAGCCCAAAGCACAAACGGCGCAACATCACTGCGCAAGGTATATGTGTTACATGTACTGCCGGAAGCATGTCCTACTCCAGTCCCATAGTACGGCATCCACAACGATATGCCGTACGTGAGACACTGCATAGATACCGGGTCATAGGCCCAATCACTTCTCCATAGAGGCACCGAACGACGAAGGGTCTCCAGATCGTTTCGCCTGCCACCCGATGCACAGGAATCTATCATAAGATTCGGATGTCTTCTGAGAAGCTCGTCCCAGAACGCAAGGTACCCACAAACATGCCTGTTCTCGGTGATCCCCTGACGATCCGGCGCATCATTCGCTCGCCACATCGGAAGCGGATCTATATTGAAATCTTGCCTGTAGGCGTCGATACGCTCCTCCCGAAGCATGGTGTCTATATGATCAGTCACCCACTTCCGTGTTTCCGGGTTGCCCAGGTCAACAAGTTGCCAGCTCGTGGAAGGACCAAGTAGCCAATCTGGGTGGTTATCGTGTATCCAGTTTGGGAATGTGGCCCGCTCAGGCTCAAACCATACAATGGACCTCTTTATTCCCTTTGAACGAGCATAGTCGGTAACATCCCGTATCCCGCCTGGAAACCGTGTCCTATCTACCTTCCAAGTCCCAGTGTTCATCCAAGTCCCACTGTTTACATACCAGCCTGCATCTATCCACCAGTAGTCCAAAGTAAGGCCCTGCTTGGCGTACTGGTCAATCCACCACTTTTCACCAGCCTCGGTAATTAACAGATCATTGAAGTAGTAGCCGTCAAACCCTCCAGTCATAGGCTCAAGCGGCTTTCCACCAGGCCTGGGAACGTTGTATGCCAGCATCCATCGCCGCCAGATGTTCTGAGACCGGTAGCGGTCGCCCTGCCAGAACTGCACCACCATAAGAGGTGTCCTCGCTTCTTCTCCGGGAAGCAGCTTGAAGTGGGTCAGTTCCTGGCCCGCAGTAATGCCCAGGCCGGTCTTTTCATCTCTGGTGAATTTGGCGGACCATTGTCCCGGCCATCCGACGACTATGATTATCCCTTGGTTCCCCGATCGCAGGTTGAAATACGATAGGTCGCTGTTCGTGGGACGGCCACCCTCTGCAGCTATAGTTTTGTTCGTCTGTGGAATCAGTTTTGTCTCAAACGGCTCATAATCTCTCTGACTGCACGGGGTCCCTCTGTTGTGATATAGAACGAACTCGTTGTCTTGAGTTGAGGTATCCTGCCGCAGCCGAATATCAAGCGCCTGTATGTTCTCAAGAATGGGTGTATCAGCCGAGCCGGCGTTCTTGAAATAAACGGTCCACTCAACGGTTGGATAGTCACTGTATTCGACGGCCACGCATCGCACGACGAGCCCGGTCTTCGGATCAGTATATGTACACGTATATTGGGCACGGTTCTTGTCCAGCTTTCTTGTGGACCGTTCGACCTTCCAGGTTTTCAACAAGTCCGTGGACGATTGGCCGCCATAGACGAAGGAGAACGGAGGCTCCACGGAGTCTACTATGGCAAGCCCCGCATTCTGCTGCGCGCCCCCAAGACTCCCCTGGAGCTTCGCAGCGGCCCAGTTCCGTGACAGAGACAGCTCATCAGCAGTCGGGGCCAGACCGAGCGCGGGCACGGCCAGGCACAGGGCGATACCCGCCACCACTGGCAAACGCGCCATCCTATGCATTGTCATTCCTCCTGATGCTAGTCCAGCTTCTTGTAAGTGACCACGGCGGCGCCGGGCTGAGAGGTGATCGTAATCGCCACCCCCTGGTCCGTCAGAACACTCCCGGTTACTGTCCCCAGCAGACCAGAGTCTATATCGCTTACCGTATACTGCGCGGCAGGGTCCAGCCCGCGCAGTTTGAAAACAACCGTCAACTGAGTATTATCCGGTCTGCGGAATGCCTGCACCATGCCTTCACCTACCTCCGGACGGTCAAACTGCCAGGCCATCCAAACATTGCTGGCGGTGCTGTAGGAGGTCAGAGGGTAGTAGTCGCCCAAGCAGTTCGGGGCCAGCTCACGCCACGTCGCCATCCAGCTTCGCATAAGGTCATAATCTAGATCCGGGCGGCGCATATCCCATGCCCACAGGACGGACGGGGCGGTTTCGCTGCGGAACGTATAGGGATCGCACGTGCTGACGTAGGGGTGTCCCACACCAGTCCCATAATACGGCATCCACATAGATATTCCGTAGGTCTGGCACTGCATGGCGGGCGGGCTATAGGCATAGTCACTCCTCCAGAGAGGCACTGCTCGACGCAGGGTCTCGAGATCGTTACGTCTACCACCACTTGCACAACTGTCAATTAGCATATCCGGGTGCCGCCGAAGCAGCTCATCCCAAAATGCCAGGTATCCGGTCACGTGCTTGATCTCCGTGATCCCCTGCCGGTCCGCGGCGTCATTCCCTTGCCAAAGAGGAAGCGGGTCCCAGTTGAAGTCCTGTCGGTACCAGTCGATCCCCTCCTGGTTAAACGTGGTGTCGATAAGGTTCACGGCCCACTGCCACGCCGCCGGGTTCCCCAGATACACGAGCTGCCACAGCCCAACAGTGCCCAGCAGCCAGTCCGGATGGTTATCGTTCAGCCAGCTCGGATACGTGGCCCGCTCCGGCTCAAACCAGACCATGGTCTTCATCCCGTGTGACCTGGCGTGGTCCGTAACACCCCGCAGGCCGTCAGGGAATCTCTCCGTGTCCACCTCCCACGTGCCGGTGTTCATCCACGATCCATGATTGACATACCACCCCGCATCCATCCACCAGCAGTCCGGGTGCAGGTCCTCTTCCACATACCGATCTATAAAAAGGTTTTCCTGCGCCTCGTTCATCAGTATCAACTCATTGCCGTTGAGATAGCAGTCCGTGCCAAATATCAACGGCGCCAGCGGCTGGCCGCCCGGTCTGGGAACGTTGTGGGCGATCATCCACCTCCTCCAGATGTTCTGAGACCTGATCCAGTCCCCATTCCAGAACTGCAGAACCATGAGCGGTGTGCGCACCTCTTCGCCCGGATATAATCTGAAATGCGTCGTTTCCTGTCCGACAACAACGCTGAGCCCTGAACCCGCATCGCGCGTGAACTGAGCGGCCCACTGCCCCGGCCAGCCGACCACGATTATCACTCCTGAACTTGGTGAGGTCTCTAAGTTGAAGTAGGACAAATCACTGTTAGTCGGCCTTCCTCCCTCTGCTGTGATCCGTTTTGTCGCGTTCGACCCGAGAATGGTCTCGAGCGGTTGGTAATCATTCGCAGTGCATGGACTGCCTATATTATGATGAAGCAGGAACTCATCGTTCGGGCTGCGGCCTATGCTCATATTGAGCGCCTGGATGTTCTCCAGAATAGGCGTATTCGCCGAGCCGTTGTTCTTGAAATAGATGGTCCACTCAACAGTCGGAAAATCGTTGTATTCGACGGCCACACACCTCACCTGCATCTGAGTGATCGGGTCGTCGTAGGTAATGGTGCGTTCGGTGCGATAGTCGTCAATCGTCCTCGTGCTGAAACTCTGTTGCCAACCGCCAAGCAGCCCGTCCGATGATTGACCCCCATAGATAAATGAGAATGGACGTCGAGTCGAATCTGCTCCAAGGTTATCCAAGATCCAGCGATGGCGTCTGGACATTTCATCGAGTGTTGCATGTATAGGCATGACATCGCCGTCACCCCTGGGTCTGACTGCCCTTACGGCGATCGTCTCGTCTTTCACAAACCCAGCCAGCCCAGTTACGGCAACATACTGATCCTGACCAGGTACTATGGTGGCAGGAATGACCAGCCCATCGAGCACCACCCGGACGCCTCTCTTTCCACTCCCGTCCTGAAGGCTGCTTCCATCATCGACATAGATATAGCTTCCATCACCGGACGCATAGGTAATCCATCCGCAGAGCCTAACCAACAGACCTGATACGTCAAGCCCCTCGGTAGCTGTGATCGCCTTGCCCGACACACCTAATGGACGGACCTCATCTCCCGCAGACCAGGTTGTTGTGCTGGTGACTCTAACCGCCCGTTCTCCGCTGGGATCGGTGGTCATCACACCGTCGAACGTGATCCTGTCTCCCAACGTGACCGATCTAACGCCGTTGTCTGGGATGACTTTGATACCCGCAGCACGGTCCGGCTCTTCTATGTAGTAGCTATGATCGTTAAATGTTATTGAAGCAGCAGTTACGACCTTCGGCGAAGTAATGCTGATCTCCGTACCCCTGGCATGCGCTCTGAGGCTCCCTATCCTGTCCGTGGTAAACTTCGGCGCTAATTCGAACGCTCCTATATCTGGAGCCGATCCGTAATACGGGAAGCCGACGTCTGTTCCTGCGTTGACGGCCGGGGAACTCGCCTGCAGGTGATAGTCATGGGCCATTGAGTTGACGAATCTCGGTTCCATTTCAAACTCGCCAGTTCCCCAGTACGTGTTGGGGCCCCAGTTTGTCGAATTGTTGTAGTACAGATTGTGCGAATTGACGCAGCCGGTGCTGCTTCCGTGATCTATCCCGCGGTCCCACATGCCCTCGATGATATTGTTCCGGATAACCTGAGCTCCAGCGACGCCCAAGTTCGACCACGCATAGACTCCCGACCAGGAGCCGACCATAGTGTTATTGTAGATCCTCGTGTTCTGGCTCGAACCCGTGGTCATAACGCAGCCCGACGTTTTGGACGAGCCTTGGACGCCGACGTTGTAGATCACATTGTGGTGTATGAGGTCGTTCGAGCTGTTCGAGACGTACACGCCGCCGCACCAACCGTACCAATCGGACGCGCTGGGGTCCCCAGGCGTAAGATCGTGCACAACGCAGCGTGAGACAGTATTATTCTGAGTGTTGTCGCCGAGGCATACTCCCCACTGGCATCCGATAACTTCGAACCCGTCGATGACCACTCCGCTCACCGTTACGAGAAACCCATACGACTTCCTGTCCGGCTTTGGAATGCTGGTCTGATCGATCACGACCTTGCCCACGGCTTTATAGGTAATTGGAGAGGCGGCGTTGCCGGAGCAGTTCGCCAGTTGAACCCCCAAAGCATCGCTCTGAGGATAGGTTCCTGCCGCGACCACAACCGTATCGCCCGGCAAGAGGAGTCGCCGCGCATCACCATTGCTTATGGTCCTCCAAGCCACTGCGGACGTTGTCCCGTCCGATGAGTCGTCTCCGGTTGGAGATACGTAATAGGTCACACCCGGATACGGTGTCAATTCGAGATCCTGGATAGTCTGGCCTCCGGCAGTAATCGTCACAACAGCCTGTGCGGGGGTTGTATTGGGATAGCTCGCCTGAATCATCGGAGTGCCGACAGGCAGAACCAGTGAATAACCCCCTTCGGTCCCGGTAGTGGTCGAGTTGGAACCCTCGAGCGTACGCACGGTAGCCCCAACCAGTATTGGACGGCCCGGCACATTCGCCGTGACCCTGCCTTTGACCGTTCCGATGAATGTTAGATCGAAATGTTGAGTTATAGTACCCCCGACAGGCACATTTACCGTGGCCTGTTGAGGCAGGATGTTGGAATAGATGATCTCAACAGTATACGTCCCCGCGCGAACAGTAAGAGTGTAGCTGCCATCCGTCCCGCTCAAGGCCCAGAGAGCGGTTCCAACCACCTGAACTTTCGCACCGACTACTGCCGGATGCCCGGGCAGGTTAGCTGTAACTGTCCCTGTGATTGTGCCTGTGGACGAGCCTGGGACCAACTCGACGGTAGCCGATAGACCTGTCAAATCGCCACTAAATGTATTATCAGCTCCGTACCCGCCTGCGAAGTCAACCGTGTCATTAGCCGCGGCAAGCACATCCAGAATAAACGATGAGGACTGGCCGGCATCCATGTTTCTCGTCCAGAGCACCAGTCCGTTCTGAAGCACCGTCCCGTCGACTTTGCCGAAGTTGAGTGCCTTGAAGCTCCCACGGATCGCACAGAGACCTTCTGCGGGGGCGGTCCACCTCACTACGCTCCTCTCATTATTCATTCCCGGATGCATAGCCATGCTCTGCGCCGGAATAGTTCCCCATTCGCTGACAGCATTTGTAGAGGCAGGGTTGTTGTAGACAGCGGGTGTCGCGTATGATGCCCACCAATACTGCACGTTTTGCCAGCCCGCTGGAAGCTGAGCGCCGATTCCGTGGCCTGCATAGTGTACCAGTTGATAACCTGCCGCCAAGTTCGGGGCATAGCCATAGCTCCATACGCCATTGGGATTGCCGGCCACCGAAAAATCCGTGGATGCATTCCAAGTCTGCCCGGCCACAGGCCCAACGGCCACAATCAGGCAGACAGCGACGACCGCTACATATAGGCGCTTACGTATAATCCACATTCTGCTACTCCTTCTGGTCCTACTCTCGTGCTGACCCGGCTCGTCGCTACTCGTCACTCAATCTCTATGCCCTGAACAATCGCATCGTTGTTTCCGGTAGCGGTAATCCGTATCTTGATGTTCCCATCCTTGTCGGGCGTGATGTTCTGCGCTCGAATGTCTGCGGCCATTCCGACCTGCCCGGCCGCCTTCGCCGGGTCCCAAGACTCTCGGATTCTTCTGCCGTTGATCTCGATATTCATCGGCCTCTGACCAGGCTCCTTCAGCCACAGCTCAGCAAATTTCAGATGCACTGCATATAGGCCAGCGGGAACATGTATAGTATAGCTTAACGACTTACCGCTGCGAGCAGTTTGATACAAAGCCTGATCATATAGTGTCGGAGATGCCTGGCTTACAGCAGAATCAGAACAGAGCACCTCCCTATCCTCAAAACCTGTATCCGCGCTCCATGGGACGCTATTCCAGTCAACAAATTGGCTATCGGAGCCTGCATCAATCCGCATAGCAGGCCTTACCTCCGGCAGCACCTCTATCGCCTGAACCATCGCCCTGTCGGTCTTCTGGCTCGGCTCAATGCCTCCAGTGAACCTTAGCATAATCCCTCCATCCGCATCTGGAACAAGGTATCTGAAGACGCGCTCATAAGCTTTCTTGCTGCCGCGCGCCGCTTGGCAGATGTCAAAATTGGTCAGGGCCCGCTTGCCGTTAATGCTCAGATTGAATGGTCTCTCGAAAGACCACTGAAACTTCGTCTCAGCAAACTTCAACCGCAGAGTATATAGGCCCGGCTTCACGGGGATCGAGTAGCTGAAATCTTTGCCTTCTCTTCCATATTGATACAGTGCCTGATCCTCCAGAGTCGGCAGCGCGCCCGTGACCCCCACCTTAGAAGCCACGGGCTTTCCACCACTAAAGAACCGATCGGCCGACCAAACGTTGCCGGCCCTGTCCGTATAAGGCTTCTTAGCCCCACACAGAATCCGCACGACGCTCGCCTCGCCGGCAGTCTCATTCTGTAGATACACGATCCGAGGCATCCAAGCAATGATGTCATGCTTCGGAGTTGTCCCCTTGTCGAGCACAAACCGGACTACATCCCCTTTGGCAACATCGACGGTCAAATCGTGCATGCAGCCCTTCAGATCTTCGACGGGTATTTGTGCCCAGCCGCCCAGTGGCCAGATCTGTTTTTCGCCATGGAGGATCCGCACGCGCAGAGGACCTCCCTTATCACGTCGATAGTACTCCTTCATGACGCGACTGATTATGCGCACCTTCCCGGCCTTGGGGGCAACCCACGAGCGGACACACTGCGCATCCGTGGATGCCTGCTGCCAGCCTCGGCCGACTCTTGCCCCGTTCGCGCTCTCCCAGCACCCTTCCGACCCCTGGGGCTGATTGGCAATTCCACCGTAGTCACCGTAAGGAGTCTTCGCGGGTGTCGCCCAGACCATCGGAGTGAACGTCTTGTCGTCAGTCGTCGTATCTGCATACCAGCCGTCGTATCCACGCTCCGGAAAGTTGCCCCCGAACACCGCGAAGACCAACGGCTCATCAAGTATCGGCTCCGATAACGTCCAGGGGCTTATATTACCGTCCCCATCCACCGTCCGAACCGCATATTGAGCCTCAGGATCCCATCCTTCGGAATGATCGAAGAAGTACAAGCCCTTGCTTGCTTTTCCCAGTATCTTGGAGTCCCTGCGGACCTCATAGTAGCTGATCCAGTTATCATCGCTGCCCGGAGACCAGTATATCCCCACGCCTCCGTGCCCGACGTTCGTTTCACGCCGAGTAACTACGCGCCCAGGCGCATCAGGAGCAATCTTGTCGCGTCCACCGAGCGGGCGGTTCGAAAGATTCAGATAGACCAACTCGCGCGGGGCCTGTTTCTTGAAAGTAATCCCATTCGTCATCAAGTTAGCGCCTGTCCGAACCGTAGTCTCCTTAGTCGAATCGAATCCTACAATGTACTTGTGCTCAGGCAGCAGCCCGCGAGGGTAGATCGTCACTTCGGACTCTGCCCTATGAGTAGGGATGATCATCGACTTAGTGCGGTCGTGATTCAAGCGTTGGAAGTAATAGAACTCTTTGTCACCTTTGACAACCGGGTGCGACACATAGCTCCACCTGCCTGCGACTCCTTCTCGCAGCATGTAGCGATACAGATCGACGTCCTGCCGGACCAACTCGCGGTCGGAGTGAGTAACCCAGTAATCCCAGCACGGAACGACGGTCAAGTTCTGACGCGCAGTGTCGGGCCTGTACTTGCCATTGGCATAATACACCTCTATCATCTCCATCCACTTGTCCGGCGGATCCAGATAGGAGAAGTAGAAGTTCGTCTGGTCTCCACGACCTGAGTCCGATAGATAGTTGAGGTCGGCATATCGCTGGATTTCGAATGTATGCGCGTATCTACTCCCTCCATTGCACGTATGGAACGATGACCGGGGATTCTGAGTGAGGAAGTGCTCAATCTGGCTGCGGAATCGCTTGTCAGCGTCAAAGTTGAACCCACCTATAGCATCTGTCCGCCACTGGAAGTCACCCCAGGACCCGACCTTGGTATCCATGATCCCTTGACTCGGCCACCCGCAGAACCACAGTATCCAGGTGGCATCCATCTTCGTCAGGTACCGCAGGACCTGCGAGAAATCCGGCCCCTCACGGCTTGGAGCCCATGTCGGACCTTCAGACCATCCCGCGTCATCCCACAGCGCGTCAAACCCGCAAGTTCGCAGAATGTCTGTCCAATCCATGTCCACCTTTGCCATCCGGCTGGCAAACATGTCCTGCAGGTTGGTGGCCTCGGCGACCCACGGATGAGCAAGCTGGGTGCGACCATAAAAATAATCATTGGTATAGTCCCATAGATACTCGTACTGCCAGTCGTAGAGCCTTCGGCCCATGTCGTCGAGGTCGTCACGAAACACTCCAAAAGTAAGAAGAGGCAACTGAAGACGCGCGCCTGGGGTGAGTTTATAGCCAATAAGCTCAGGCAGACTTGCCGTCACTATCACCGGGCCGGAACCCTGATGGTCTGTGGAGAAGACCCAGTCACCAAGATACTCAGCCGCCATGAACCATCCATCGCCATCGGGTCCATTTCCTTGGATCGCCATCCATGGGTAGTAGTAGTCGGTCTCGTAGCCAAATGCGGCATGGTGATACGAATCCGAGACTGTGTCGGATTGCAGCAATCCCTGGTTCGGACGGCTGTTGGCGCCGTACATCCAATAGTGGGTAAATGAGGAACTCTTGTCTTCCGGCATTGCGATAGAGAAGTGATCTGCTGACTCAATGGCAACCTCACTGGAGCCCGCATTCTCAATCTCTACCCACTGACGCAACACTGAGGTGCCAGGATAGGCAACGATGTGCAGGTCCACCCTCAGCGCCTGACGCCTGAGCGCTAGATCGAGTTGCACTGCAGGTCTACCTCCCGCCGCGATTTCGCGGGCTCCCCCTGACTCCAAGCTCCATCCCTTACCACTCTGGACGGGCTGCCCTGTAGCCAACGGATTCGGCCTGAATACGAGAATCTCAAGGCAGGTCTCGCCTCCACCGACGTTCTCCGCCTGCCCTCTAATGGTAACCACACCATCTTTAGTTGCCTGCCACACACGCGCGGAGTCTGCTCTTATCGATGGGTGCAGTTTCGTCGAACCGACCAGCGGCACATCCGTGGGTGCGGTATACCAGGTTCTCCCGATCATAACCCGGACTTTGTCTCCGCCCGGCTGCTGCTCAATCGAATCCAGTGGCTCAAGATACCGCGTTCCTCGCTTATGAATGCAATAATGCCAAACAGGCCCCTGTGCAAGCGTAGTCTCATCCGATGAGGCATAGCTTTCTCCGTCCCCGTAATCAACCGTGGTGATCCATTTTGTCTCAGCTCCTTTGTGCTGACCACCAACAGCCCCAACGCAGAACGCAATCTTGTCCCCGCGCTTCACCGCTATCTGGACCTTGTCGCTGACCGGGTCGGCGCTGCCGTTGCTTTTCAGAGACTTTGTCCATACCGACTCGATGGTGTATCCTCCCCGACTTTCCAGCAGGAAAGGGTCCGCCTGTCCTGTCAAGTATTCCCTTGCCGGGGAGCACAGTTTGTTCTGGTAGCCGGCCAGACGCAACTGTCCGTCCTTACTCTCGAAGGCAAGCTGGACGGCGCCGGTGCCAATGGTCCACCTCAGACCATCAGCGCTGCCGCGTGCGTAGGCATCGCCTACCTGCACACTGGACGATGCTACGACCGCCGCCATTGAGCCGCAAAACGACAGAGCGGCGCAGATCAAGATCCTCAAGCGCCAGTTCATTTATGGAAACCTCCTCAAGCTCAGTTTATGATTGCAGAAAAATGGTTCAAGCAGTCAATTTGTACGCCTAATTGCAGCAGAGAATTTGAATACCGAGGTGATAACAGCATTAACGAAATGAATGGCCGGGTGGACTCAATACCCACCCGGCCAGAGCCAGATTATCCACGGCATGTCGCAGCCGTATTCTTAATAGCACCTTGCATCCGTAGATTGATTACCTTGACTTGCGGCGCAGCAGAGCCAGACCAGCGCTGCCCAGTAGTCCGCCGAGCATCATCATGGAGCCAGGCTCGGGAACGACATCAATACTAGCCTGCAGGGCAGCAAGGCCCATGCTGAAGTCCCGATCGGGACCCAAGCCGACTGTAAAGTCGATCTTGTCACCCTGTGCCAGGGTCAGAAGCAGCGAGAATGGCGCCTCTTCGATCAACTGGCTGGGATCACTGGGATCATACCAGATCAGACCGTCGAAGATACTGGTCCTGTTGAGAAGGATGTGTACGTCATTCGTCGACGTCATCCATACCTGCTGGAGGAACTTGCCGCTGATCAGATAGTCACCTGCCGCGGGAGCTGTCCACCGTATCAGGGGGAACTCGGGCGCGTAAACGCCCGGGTGCATGGCGACCTCGTTTGCCCGCATGCTAAACCACCCGCTATCCCACTGAGCGTTCGTCTTGTTATGCAAGATGGACGGCGACGCAAAAGCATACCACCATCCTTCTATCGCCCCGGTAGCCCCTCCGGGTCCGCCAGGATAGAGAGCGAGGTCGGGAACATACTCACCGTCGTAGTTGAACCTGTAGGCAGGATTCGTTATGTCGTCAGTCCAACCATAACTCCAAGCGCCGCTCGGATTGGTGGACCCAAAATCGCCCGAAACGTCCCAGCCCGCGATGGCAGGAAGAGCAACGATTCCGAGGCCGACAGTTAGTGTCAGTACAAAAAATGTTCTTACTGTTCGATACATCTTACTTTCTCCTTTCGTTTTTACAGATTGTGTGTGTTGTCGGATGCTTGATGCTATAATCGGCTCTACGTTTACAGCGTTTACGCTTAGATTCCCAGTCGGTGCCTGCTTGGGCGTCCCGCACCCTGATTAAACACTTGCAGGCCGGATGAGAAAGGGGTTAGGCCCGGGCTCGGGCCCAACATCGTTTCGTCGTTGCTAATCAGCACTATGGGTTCACTATGACGTCAGTGTCCCCTCTGGGCCGAATAGCTGAAATAATAGTCGTCCCTTCCTTAGCCAGTCCAGCCAATCCTGTGATGGCAACGTAAGGCTCGCCGTTGAGATCCTTTGTGATTGGACTTGTAAGGCCGCTTAGCATGACTCTCACGCCAACCGCTACCCCGCTGCCATCGTTGACTGCACTGCCATCATCTACATATATGTAGTTGGCGCCTTTGAAGGTGACCCTGCCCCAGATCGTCACTAAAAGACCTGAGGTACTTGTCCCCGTGCCGGAGACAGTCCTGTTATTGATGCCCAGCGGTCCAAGCGGTATCCCAGGGGTCGGGCTTACTGATGTGGCATCAATATACTTCTCGCCGTTGGCATCATTAGCCACAATGCCGGTCAGCGTCATGCTGTCTCCAAGTGAGACGGCCGTGACGCCACTGCGTGGAACTACCTTGATCCCGCAGGACCTATCCGGCTCTTCAATGTAGTAGCTACCGTCACTAAAAGTCCCGGAGGCAGCCGTAGACACCTTGGCATCCGTAAGCCTTACGGACGTGCCGGGATCCAGCCGCTTGATGTCGAGGATTCGAGTGTATGCGGCCCCTGGCAGATCCAGCGTGAAGTTCTGTGTCTTCGTCGTTCCCGCGACAACCGCTACCGTCGCCTGTGCCGTCTCATACCCGGTCTTGCTGGCCATCAGTGTCTGGGATCCGGGAGCCAGCGCCAGTGTGTAAGAGCCATTCTGGTCGGTCAGCGCCCAGACAGAGTTGTCCAACAACCCAACTTTCGCTCCCGAAAGGGACGGATTGCCGAGTTCACTCGAATTGACTATACCCGTCACCAGACCGATAGGTGTTGTTGAGGCACTCTCAAATGCTCCACGATCCGGAGCAGGCGGTGTAAACGGCAGGCCAACATCGACGCCTGAGTTGATGGCGAGCGATCCAGCCTGCAGGTGATAGTCGCGCCCAGATGCGTTTACGAACAACGGGTCAGCGTTGAACTCAGCAACACCCGGGCTGGCCCCAGAACCATAGTCCACAACGTTGTTGTAGAAAAGGTTATGGGAATGTGCCAGTGCTCGGTTATAGCTAAGCGCCTGAACCTTGGATTCCGTGATGATGTTGTTCACCACGCTGCTGTTAGGTGAAGTGTCCATAAGCGCGCCTGTCGATGTGCTGACGAACGTGTTGTTGTAGATCTTCAGGTTACTACAATTCCCCGTTGTGTAGAAGCCACGGTCATCAACAGCCGCCGCCTTGCCATAGACCACATTATTGCAATACGTGTTGTCACTATTATTGTAGGCATCGCAGAATCCTGTGGAATAGCCGTATGTGGCCTGGTTCGAGTCATGGACAAGGCAGTTCTTTACTTTGACGTGGTTGGCGCCATCACTCACGAACACACCGTGGAAACACCCGATGACCTCAAACCCATCGATCACGATGTACGTTGCCGCCGTCGTAGCGACGTGGATTCCCATCGTGACGCCAGCGGCGTTGTTTCCGTTTATGAGCACCCTGCCCGACGCAGTTTCGGCTTTGTAGGTTATCGGAGCCAGCATGTTCCCGCCACACATTCTTATGTCCGCGGCGGTCTTGCCGCCGACCGCTGTCCACAGAGAATACGTGCCGGGTTGAACCAGGATGGTATCGTTCGCCTTAAGTTGTTTTAATCTGTCGCCGTTATCGATCGAGGCCCACGCGGTCTGCAAACTCAAACCATCGGCATCATCATCGCCAGTGGGTTTGACATAATAAGTCACTCCCGGGAGGGCACTCAATACGAAGTCATGCACCACGGTTTCTTCCGTTTGGACCGTTATGGTCGCCAACGCCGGAGCAGCGTCGGGGTAGCTGACGTCCACGGTATAGGTGCCGGGTGGCAGCACCAGCCAATACGTTCCGTCCGCCGCGGTTGTCGACCAAACACCTGATGAACTAGATACCACGGCTCCGGGAATCGGTGTGTGCTCCTCTGTATTCGCCGTGACCGTACCCCTGATTCCGGACGCAGGTGTCGTAGAACTCGATTCAAACGCCCCCCGATCAGGCGCCGGACCTGTGAATGGAAGTCCTACGTCGAGTCCGGTGTTGATAGCAGGTGAACCGGAAGCCAGATGGTAATCGCGACCCGCTGCATCTACAAACATCGGATCGATATTGAATTCACCAGTGCCAAGAGATGTCCCAATGACGTCATCGGGATTGTTGTAAAAGAGGTTGTAGGAGTGGCTGAAGCCAACGTCTCCATACACGGAGTTGATCCCCGAGAACTTCGAGTCGGTGATAATGTTGTTTGCCACATTCGTCCCACCTAGCGAATTCCCGATGAAGACTCCTTGCGACAGTCCTACGAAGGTGTTGTTGTAGATCTTCGCATTTGAGTTGGCATCTGTATAGACGCCAACATCACTCGCCAGGCCAGAGTCACTCACAACCACGTTATGGAAATAAGTGGTATTGTCGGCTCCCCAAACATCCTGGAAGCCAGCGCAGCCTTCCGACGGATACAATGTAATGCTCGTTAGGTCGTGAACATAGCAATTTTGGACTAATACGTCAGCCGATGTGCCCTGAACCATGACTCCTATCGAGCATCCTGAAAACTCGAAACCGTCAACGACCACGTCGTGAGCGCCCTGTACGGCCATCCCGTATTTGCGATCGTCAAGATTCTGGTCATCGTATATCAGCACTCGATCCCCGGGTACCTTATTGTCTGCAATATAGGTAAGCGGATGGTAAGGTCTACCGCTCGCTCGCAGAAGACCCGCGCTCCTCTGCCACGCGCCTTCATCACCGTACACTGGATACATGCCTGGCTGCACCAAAACAGTATCACCAGGACCGAGCACCGCGGGCCAGAGTAGCTGGGGAGGGTCTTGATTGTCGTACTTGGAATAGACACCCCTGTCGATAGTCTTCCATGCCTCCACGATGCTTGTTCCCGACAGGGAATCATCCCCATCAGCCTTGACATAATAGGTCGTCCCCGGAGGCGTGGTCAGCGAGAAATTCTTGGTAACTCCAGCCTGGGAGACGATTGTCACAGGCTCTGTGATTGTGACGTACCGATAGCCGCTGGCTTCGAGTGAATAGTCGCCAACGTCCAATATCATTAGGTATTGGCCGTCGGCATTCGTGACCGTTGACTGCGTGTCACCGGCAACCGGTACACTCAACGTCGCTCCAACAACCGGAGCGTTTCCGGGATCGTTTGCCGTAACCAAGCCGCTTACAATGCCTTTGCCCGGAATCAGGCTCAGCGAGAAGTCCTTGGCCGACTTAGTGCCGGACAGAACCGATACGACAGATGTCGCAGTCTGGTAGTTCTCGCAACTGACTTCTACTGTCCGCTGGCCGCCGGGCAGGGCAAGGGAGTATGTGCCGTCGGGCGCCGTCACGGTTGTACTGAAGACATTGTTGACGTCCCTGACGGTTGCCCAAGCCACGGGAGGGCTGCCGGCCACATTGGCCGTGACTTGTCCCTTGATTATGCCGTAGCCAGTGAGCAGCTCTATGTCCGCCACAACGCACGTTGTATCCCCACTGAATGTGTTGTCTATTCCCCATCCAAGGGCAAAGTCGACGATGTCACCTCCGGCAACGACATCGTTGATTTCGAACGGTGTGGTATCCGGAGGGGCGGCGAATTCGCGCCAAAGCTGCGTTCCATTCAGAAGAATAGTCAGGTCGGTCTTGCCGAAATTGGACGGCGTGAACGATCCACGAACGGAGACAACACCGTCCGACGGACAACCCCAGCGGGCTATGCACCTTTCACCTGTCATACCGGGGTGCATAGCTACAGTATAGGCAGGTATATTTCCCCAGTTGCCCGGGCTTAAGGCGTCGGAGTCCGTCGGATTGCAGAAAATCATGGGTTGGGTCAAAGCAGCCGGTGCCCACCACTGCACCATAGACCACCCGAGTGGAAAACTCGGGCCAGCCGTTCCGCTGACTACATCCAAATTTAATGTATATCCGGGTCCCGCTTCAAAATCGGACTTGGACGCCCATCCGTAGCTCCAGTTGCCGTTGGGGTTGCTCGCTATCGACCAGTCGCCCGCCAGACTCCAGGTCGCGCCAAATCCAGGCGCCACAGCAAGGACGATCCCCACTAGAACCATAACCCAGAAAACGGACCTTGTTAATCGAGACATACTTATGCTCCTTTCATCTCCTTTTTGCTGCACCACAGCAACACAACTCAAGTTTGTCCTGTGGTACCATCATAACTCTTTCACAGGAATCATAGGCCACGCTGGACCATTGCTCTTGGAACCACCTCCCTCGAAGAACTGACTAGAATCTACAGCAAGTTATTCGAAAACATACTGGACAAAAGCATGAAGTTTTCACACCCCTATGGGGCAAGGTTCACATAGTGGGCTGTCCAGGGTAGGCCGTCCATGTTAGGTTCGTATAGTAATCGCGCTTGACCCACCGCGCATGACCGTCACAGTGACTGAAATTGCAGCCTCCAATGTGAACGTCCGTTGGTGTCTTGACCGACGGGACGAACCAGCCATCGACAACGGGAAGAACTATCTTCAAGGCCTTGTTGAGGCCACCGGCTCCCTCATCAACTAGTAGAACCGTCTTTGATGGAGTCACTATCAGACTGTCCTGCATCGGAGGAATGTAATTCGAAACACAGTAATTTACTGTGTAGCTGAGAGGGAAATTTCTCGTCTTCACATGAATATCGGAGGGGCAAACGTAGACCTTTGTGCTCTTAACATATGGAAAGATGACTCCCTTCCGCACATTCACCGTGATACCCGGTTTTGCATAGTTGCCGGAGAACCGCCCTTCCAGGCGGACCCAGTCCGGCCAGTTAGGATTTCCCATCGCTCCCAGAGCAGCGCCGGTAGGGTAGGTGCCGTTCCATTCATTGATATACATGCGGAACCCGGTAGTCAGTTGCTTCATGTTGTCCAGGCAAGACGTCTGGCGTGCTTTCTCCTGAGCTGTTACGAACACAGGAAACAGAATTGCAGCCAGTATCGCGATTATCGCGATGACTACCAGAAGCTCAATCAGCGTAAAACCAGAGGATTTTCTAACCATTGATTTTTCCACTCCTTTTCCGTTTCCAAATTACGGATCGCCCTCAATATGGCACCCCGTCCGCAACTCTTCGTTCATTATTCACTACAGTTCTACGTTCGTTATTCACTACAACTTTACGGTAGTCCGCTGTCACGCTATGTGAAGAAGGCAGATTTAACGATCTGCTCTCGCATTCTGTCCGAAATCTACCGAACAGTCCATTGACCTCATAGCTAATAGCATACGATAATGTTCGGTATACCGGACGATATGCTGATTGTAATATACCTCACGATCACCACAATGTCAAGTGCTTTTTCATTATTTTTGCGATTTTTTTCGCCTCACCCGGTGCTCTTCTGAAGCAGTTTGTCTTGCCTAATACCCCGGTAATGCGAAAATCATGCCACTGCCGCCAGAACTTCGTGCATCCCGACTGTCAGGTGGTCAAAACTATGGATATGTTTGGCATACCGAACGCATTATTTACAAGATGGCACCGGATGCCGATCCAAACAACCACTTTACGCACGACACCACACCCAACCACACTAACAATTCCTGGCGTCAAAATTGAGCGCCGACACACTACATCAGCCGGCTATTCTGCAGCGACTTTAGCCCAACCCCCGCTCCTCATTGACACTATAGCGGCTTCCAATACGAGCATCTCGGTATGGCCTGCGGTGAAGTCAGGTAGTTGCACATCAGGCTCTTTTCCCTCTCGCCTCATATCGATAGCCCTGTAGAAGTCGATCAACAAGTTGAGAACCGCATCCATATAACCCATGGGATGCCCGGATGGCAGTCTAGCGTACCGCCTGGTACCTTCGACCTGAAGTATTGGGCTCTCGACGAAGATCTGATTGGCCTCATTCCTGTGACCTAGCCATAGTTCGGTCGATTTCCCATGCTCCCACGCCAAAGAGCCATCTGAGCCATAGATCTCAATGCTGATCTCAGCTTTCCTGCCCGCGGCCAATTGTGATGTAATGAAAGTGCCGGACGCCCCATCGTTGAACCGTAGAAGCAAGGCCCCATAATCATCTAAGGTGATCGGAACGTCTTCGTACTCGATATCTGTAGCTTGGGAGAAGGTCAGGGTCTCTGTGTTCTTGGGCCATTTCCTCACAGGCAGTATCGTCCGCAACTCTGCCATCACTTCAGTGATTTTCAAACCCGAGATGAATTGCGCAAGATCGCACCAATGGCTGCCCAAGTCACCTATGATATTCGACGATCCGGCCATACGGGGATCAAGCCTCCAAGAATAATCAGTTTCATAAAGGAGCCAGTCCTGAAGGAAACTCCCCATTATGCTGTATACTCTGCCGATGTCGCCTCTTGCGACCCGCGCCGCCGCATGTTGGACAACCGGATAGTAGCGGTAGCAGAAATTCACGGCGGTAACAGCGCCATACTCCCTGGCTAGGCCGACAAGCTCTGCCGACTCTCTTGAGTTGAGGGCGAGCGGTTTCTCAGAGAAGACATCCTTGCCAGCACTTATCGCAAGCTTGCTCAATTCGAAGTGCAGGCTGCTCGGCGTGCAGTTGTGAATAACATCCACGTCCTTATCTTCGATCGCCTCCCTCGCATCGCTGTATACTTTTGGGATTTCATATCGGGATGCTGCATAGGATGCCAACTTGACATTCTTGTCCGATATCCCCAATATTTGCACACTCGGCACGCGCATCAGTTGGTCGATGTGCACCATACCCATATAGCCTGTTCCGATGACTGCAACATTGCATTTACTCATCGTTCCTAACCTCCGAGCAGACTGGTCATCACATAAAGGTCCAGATCCTCGTAATCTCGTTCCCCAATCGCATCGCTCATCTTTGAATCATCGATGCTCCTCGATATCTCCAACAGTCGCAGGAAGACCGCCCGGCTGTTGCTGAGATGCTTGGTTGCGACCGGTGCCTTCTGAGTACGCATCGCTTTTACGTCCAAGCCGACCCACTCACCGTTCTTTCCGTAGTCGTAACGATCTAGTAGAGCGATTCCAAAATAACATGCTGCCGAGGTTGCCTGTCATGCTGAACTCGATTCAGCATCTTCTTCGCACACAGTCGGATCCTGAATCAAGTTCAGGATGACATGGTAATTAGGAATCGCTCTACTAGTTCACCACTGTAGATGATATTGAGAGTAGTCCGAACCTCTTGCCCCGGGCGCTCGATAAGCCGACGAGCGTCATTTGGTAGATCGATCAGACCTGCAATGCTATCGAAGTCTATTACTGGCATTGTTGTTCTACCTCCTCACTGAGATATTCAGATACTGCCTTTCACTACCACCAGTGTTCATTCTCGTATTCTACGGTATCCTGACAGTCAAATAGAGTCACAGACCTCGGCAGCTTGGACGCAGCCCCCGCCAGGACAAGCGTGGCTGGGGCGCCTTCCTTGAGCATGCCGGACGGCACTGTCAGGCTCATGACTCCAGACGCGTTGCGCCACCCTCCCGCTCTAGGCTCGAATCCAAGTTCAACCTGACCATCAGCCGACGTCCACTTCGTACGTGTATGGGCGCAATCGAAATCGATCACAGGCTTATCGTTTAGGTAAATGGTAAACTTGCCGGTAGAGTCATCAGGACAGTTCAGGGTTGCTGTCCACACCAGCCTTGCACGACCAGCCTGTCCGATCGTCACCGGCGCGGACTCCCATTCGATTCTCGAATCTGCATCGGCAGGTTGGATGCGCCAGCAGCGCCGTGATGTATCACGGTAGTTCTGCGACATTGTATCGGGACTCGTGCACGAAATGACACGGGCGAATCCGTTTATACGAGGGACCGTGCTCGCCCGCAGGTAGTCCGCGGGAATGGCCCCGGCTGGCGCGAAGTTGGGACCTAGCGCGTATCTAATGAGTTGGTCAAGGATGTATATCGCCGGATCGCTGGAATTTACTGCATCCGCAAAGTTAAACCCGCTCACCAGAAGCCGCCCGCGTCCTACGGTTACTTCAAAGAGATAAGCTTTGTTCCTCAGCGTACCATGCACGTCCAGACACCTGACGGTTGGGTCAACCTTGACCGGAAGGCCGTCAAGCACTACGGCCAGGGATTTCTCGATCAAACAGTGGAACTGAAGGCTACACCACCCATCGTTAGGCACCGCCGCGACCGCCGGATGATCGGCCCGAATTACGGTTCCCGTGTTGTTGTCCCATGCCGCGTCGCCAACCCACCAACAAGGCTTGAACTTCGATGGCAGGGTAGGGAATACTTGTTTCGGGGAAATGAGCAATACTCTCCCGCCGTTCTCAAGGTAATCAACCGTGACTTCTTCCAAGCGAGAGGCGACGATGAGATCATAGTTGGATAGATCCGAAGCGGAGGCCAGCTTCGTTGCAGTTGGATACAGTCCATCGACCGGCTGGCAGCCGACTATCGCCAGTTGCTGCGCCCTTGGGCTCAGCCGCCCTTCAGGAAACACCCAAAAGTCCCAATCGTTCTCGGACTTGCCGTTCTGATCGGTTATCTGAGCCGCGAAAGTCAGCTTCGCAGCCTTGTCAACACTTGGCATCTTGAGCGAGAGCGAGACCAGTTCTTGTAGACCATCGGACCTGATTTTGATATGGTCCTTCGATCCCGACTCCAACACTCCCTCGCCTGCCCGAAGCTCCCAATGGAGGGACGCGTTATCAGAAGGATCATCCTCATACCTTGACACTAAAACAGTGAGATTTACGGTTTCACCACACCGATAGTTGCGGCGTGCGCAGTCCATAAGCAAGACTGTGGGAGAGTTGAACTTGCGAAACTCCGCGGCGGTGCTTCCTTTCGGTCGATAGAACATGTCCAGCACGCCGTTTGATCCATTCCAATAATCCTGGAGGAGCCACTGGTTGTAGCCCATTATGCCTTGAGAGCGGCGCGCCGCCTCAATGTTACACTTCAGCGCCAGAGTCTGCAGCTTCATGGAGTTCGCCACCCATTGGGGATAGACATCCGTTAAGCCCCCTTTGGCTACCAGGTCGCGGGCTTTGTATAGCCACCACGGGCGAATTCCATCACCAAATAGCTGAATCTGCGATAGATCGGGAAGCGTTCCGAAGTTGCTCATCTCATGGACAATGACCGGCTTATCAGGTTTCGGGTCCGGCAAGTCATATTTATCGTCATTGAACCCGAACATGTCCCACTCGGGGAACTGCCCGGTCAGATAATCTAAGGTATCCCTGGTTTTCTTGTTCAGGGTGTTGGCCCAAACACCATCAGAGTCGATGACCAATCGCGTCGGGTCGGTCTCCTTTGCAATCTTGTACATCAGTGGCGCGATATCGAAGCCATCCCATTCCTCATTGGACATAGACCAAGACACTATCGAAGGATGGTTCCGCCTGGCCCTTATGATGCTCCCCCACTGCTCAATGTAGAGCTGCTTGCCGGCAGGCGTCGCGGCTTCGTAGAAAGGTCGATAGGCAATCGGGAATTCGGGCTGTAACATGATACCGAGTTCATCGGCTACGTCGAAATACTCATCCAGAGGGAACCAACTATGGTGCCGAACGAAGTTGAAGCCATACTCCTTGGCGATCTTGAATCGACGATAGTACTCCTTCTTGTCCACCGGTGGAGCGATTGTGTTGGGATAAATGCAATCGTCACCATAACCTCTGAGAAAGATCGGCTTGCCATTGAGCAGGAACTGGTTCCCTTGCACCTTGAGTTCTCGCAGCCCGAACCGGTCGGAGACCGAGTCCAACTCTCGTCCGCCGCTGCCAACAAGTCTAACCTTTACGGTATAGAGATTCGGCTCTTTCGGTGTCCACAGCTTCGAATTGGCGATCTTGACAGGAATTGCGAGCGTCGTCGAGCCTCCCGTAAAGTCGGCTTCACTCCCACCGGCAGGCTTGCCTTTCCATTCGGATACTTCGGTGATGGCTCTGAGTCCTTTCCCAACGACTCCCGGTGCAGAGCTTTCGATCTCCACCCTAACTTCCGCCATTCCCTTATCGATATGCGGAACGACGAAAACGTTCTTGATCCACGTCCGATCTGTCACCTCCATCTGCACACTTCTATATAACCCGCCCCATGTGATGAAGACCTCATCTATGACGTCAAAACAACCCTTCAACGGGTCCAAGTCGTTGTTCTGGCGAGCGTCAACCCTCACAACGATATCGGTTGTGCGCTTCTGTAGATACTCCGAAACGTTGAATCTGAACGGTGTCAAGTACCCAACGTGGCTTCCGACCTTCTTCCCATTAACCCAGACATCGGCATATCGGTGGACCCCGCCAAAGCTGAGCCAAACGATCTTGCCTTTCCAGTTCGCGGGAATGGTTACCTTACGCCGGTACCACGCAGGACCGGGAAAGTCGTGGGATATCTTCTCAGCGCTCTTGCCTATGCCCTGGGCATTCCATGCCCCCGGCACATTAATGCTCCTGTCATAAGCGACACCGGGATTGTACCATCCTTCCGATACCCCGACGTCCTTCGGGTCCATCCGAAAATCCCATTTTCCCGAAAGGCTCAACGTGTCCCTACCCACGGCACAAACGGATGATGCCAGGACACTTGATACGATTGCGACGACCAGAACTGAGGATTTCATGCCCTACACACGCTCCTTTCCTCACATAGGTCCTACCAGAATCGATAATAGATCAGTATCCAGATCACGGCGAAGAGACCGTACCACAGCACCAGACTCTTATACCACGGACGGGTCACACCCTCGTCGTAACTCGCGAGCATAGCCGGAGTCCATTGGAACGGCTTCCACCGGGAGGGATCTGGTAGATGGGTGGCAAGCGACACGATGACAACACCGCAAATGATGATGGCCTGTGCTATGGCTGCGTTGTACAGCCAATGCAGGTCGATTCCCATTCTAGGTAAGCCGATGGCGACTGCCCCTTGAATGACAAGGCCGCCGACCAGACCAAACATTGCACCCTGGTAGTTCGTGCGCCTCCACAGTACTCCTAATAAGATCACCGAAATGAAAGGCGTGGCTAAATATGTCACACCAGTCTGGAAGTAATTAAAGATGCCCCCGAAGTGCGCCACCGACGGGGCGATTAGCGCTGCAATGGCCAATGCCAATCCAGATGCCATCCGCCCAACTATGATGAGTTGGCGCTCAGTGGCGTCCTTGTTAAAAAACTTGTTGTAGACATTCAGGCTGAAAATGGTCGCTGTCGAATTGGCCTGAGCGCTCGTGGCGCCCATAACTGCAGCCAGAAACCCAGCCAGAATCACGCCTCTGAGACCCCATTGGGGGGCAAGGCTCTTAAGAGCGAAGGGAAATGTGAGATCCTGGTTGACAGATGGCAAACCAACGCCCTCTGGAGGCTGCATGTGCATCACATTTATCCAGTGATAAACGATGAGCCCCAAAAGGCAGGTGACAAGCGGGCGGAACAAATTGATGTAGGATGCGAATACGATCCCCATCATGCCATCCCATACAGACCTGGCTCCTAGCACGCGCTGGATCATCACCTGATTGGTGGACTGGTAGAAGAGAAAGACTCCCACGGAGCCGAGAATCATGCCCAGGAAGGGAGTGTTAGGGTCACTCGGTGGGTGGTACAGATGAAAGCGTGATGGATTTGCCTGCTCCATCGCCGCCCATCCGCCCGGTATCTTTGCCAGCGCTACGAAGAACAGAATCACTCCCCCGCCGACAAGCATCAGGCACTGCAGGGCGTCTGTAAACATTACCGACCTCAACCCACCCTTGACTGTGTACATTGCCATGAGTATCACGATACCCCACAGCACCAGGTAGAAGTTCCATCCGGTAAGTTCCGAAAACGCCAGGCTCCCACCGTAGAGGACTGGGACCATAAAGACAACTATATACGCAAACAGCATGATCCAACTATACACGTCGCCGCACAGTGGTCCGAAGCGCTTGGACAGAAACTCTGGCACGGTCGCGATCCGATTCCTGAGATACATTGGGATAAACACGACCAAGAGTATAGTGTAAACTGGAAGAGTCCATAGTTCCCAGTTGGCAATGCCCATTCCATTCTTGTATGTCGCGCCTACCGTACCGACTATCTGTTCGCTTGAAACGCTGGTGGAAACGAAGGCAGCACCGATAATGTACCAGGGCAGCTTGCCTGAAGCGAGAAAGTAGCCTCTGGCCGTCTTGTCCTGGTTGCGTGCAGCCCAGAGTCCAACCAGAACGACCAACGCAAGTGATCCGAGAATGATGCCTACATCGAGGCTGTTCAGAGTGCCCATTTCGTCCTTCCTCTCATGATCGAAGTTTGGCCCATTGTGTAAAGCAAAAGCAGTACCGGGAGAAACACAACCTCCCTTGCTGCCCAGGTCCGCAGCCTATCTTGATGACACGAGCAGAGTGTTTCTTACTTCTTCAATGACCTCTCTTGCCGCCTCTTCAATAAGGTCCTTGCCCCACATCGGATCCGTGTGCAAGCGCGGATCCTGCTTGTCACGCACGGTATGATCCTCGGTCGGTACACAGTCAAAGGTCTCGCCATCCACAATGGCAAAATCAATGTTCTTCAGCTTGCCAGTTTTCGGTAGCTTCGATATGTCCACACACCCGGGCCACATTGCCTCAAGCATGGAGCATTCTTCCGATCCCGCATGGGCAATGGATCCAGCTACAAGAGAGCGTGGAAAGCCGGGGTAAACCCACATCACCCTCTTGCCGATCTTGCTGCTTGCATTGTACTCCTTGCAAAGGCGTGTAAGAACCCCGCTTTGGTTATAGGCACCATGCCCGTTGACGATAAGCACACGTGGAAATTGCATCCTATCGAACAGGATGTTCAGCGTGTCCCGCACGACTATTGAGAAGACTTCTTCCCGATAGTAGCCGCTCTTAATGGAGTTCTTGGGGTGATCCATACCCTCGATGAACTCATCGCGACTGAAACCTATCGATTCGAGCATATCCTGGTCCCGTTCCCGCTCTGTACCAATGAAAAGCGGCGGATAATATGGACAGCGGAGTTCCTGTGTCAGTCTGCGTGCGAATGCGTGTGCGAGCAGGTTATCGCACCCCATCGCCATGTGTGGCCCATGCCACTCTATCGGAGCAATTGGCAGGACGATGAGCCCAACTCTCTGTCTCGCATCCACAACTTCCTCAGGGAACAGAAAAGCCAGGTTCCAGTCGCCTTGATCAATCGGTCGAGCCACACGAGCGCTATTCTCTTTCATACTGTAGCAAAGCTCCTTTGTGTGTCAGTGCACTCTTGGCACACTGCCCTGAATTCTTCTCCGGTTTGATCGATCTCATCGTCCGTTGAATTGATGTTGATGCCGAAAGCTGCACCAATGCCTGCATCCACAACCCCCACACTCAAGTTGATCGCTCGACTCAGAATATCGTCTGTCCGAGGGTAAGCTCCCTTGCGGCATGGACACCCCTGCGCTGCCATAAAGTTCATCACATGTTCCATGTTACTATACACGTGCCAACCACTGCGATCAATGGTAGTAGTTCCCAACTTCTCCGCGACTGATTTTGCCACTGAATAATTGTCGAAGATCACAGTCAGAAGCGTCGCGCATTCACCATCAGGATCGTGTATTGTGCGGTACGCCATACCACGAATATCTCCAATAGCATCGCGGAACCGCTTCTTTTTGGCTCGCAGGGTACCCACGATCTTGTCAAGCTTGCGGAGTTGAGCCAGTGCGACAGCAGATGTCAGTTCAGTAATCCGGAAATTCAGTCCAAGCACCTGTCGGTTACCAACCTCCACACCAGCACGGTTGGGTCTGTGTCCTTGATCGTGGAATGCGAAAGCTCGCTCGTAGAGGTCGACATCATTGGTAATGAGCAACCCGCCATCTCCACAACTGATTGTCTTAAAACAGTTGAGAGAGAAACAACCCATTGCGCCTCTCGTTCCGATCTTGTCGCCGTGATATGATGCGCCATTAGCTTGACAACTATCTTCGATAACCTGCAAGCCGTGTCGCTTTGCTATCTCCATAATAGCGTCCATATCGCACTGGTTGCCGAGCATATGTACGGGCAAGATGGCTTTCGTGTTGGCCGTGATGCGATGCTCGATGTCATCGGGGTCCAACGTCAGGCTTTCATCGATTTCTGCCAATACGGGCATAGCACCCACATGTATCATGGATGTGTAGCCGGCGATGAACGTGTACGCTGGCACAATGACCTCGTCACCAGGCCCGATGCCCATAGCCTGCAGCGCCAATACCAGCGAGGCAGTCCCTGAAGAGACTGCAATGCAATAGTCGACGCCGGAGTACCTCGCATATTCCTGTTCGAGGGTATAAGCTTTTGCCTTAAATCCTCGGTGGCCTTCCTTACCATATCTGAAGAGATATCCCGAAGAAAGGACGTCTAAGACCTCCTGTCTTTCTTCTTCTCCCATCCAATACACACCTGGTCCAGACATGACAATTTCCTCCTTATCTCAACATCTCAACGGTTGACCGAGCCACCTGCTCACCTTATGCCTGTCGATCCCAGCCTTGCAGTCTGCTACAGCATACCTGAAGATCTTGGGCATTCGGTCTTGCTTATGGCGTCAGACATATCTGTTCGGTATAACGGACACATATGAAAGATACCCCATAGCGCGAAAATTGTCAAGCATTTTTTGGAATAAAACAGTTGCCAATTTGGAGCCGGCCTGGATGTGGCGGAGTGTTCATCGGTTCAATCCAGCAATGTGGGGGGACAAATGCAGATAGAGCGGCAAAGCATGGCCGCCGATGCGGGCAAAATGGAAGTTGGCAGGCCTTTGGAAACAACGATAACTCCGCGGGCCAAAACGTGAAATCGTCCGACATATAGAACATTCTCACCAATGTGTGGACCTTATGGGCATAAAGAATGTTGGCCGGATCGAGAAGTTGGTTCAACGCACAGAGCACGAACGCTTTAACTAATATCTTGGTGGGACGTAGACGGTGATCAGCCGCACAGGTTTGTCTTTTATAGGATAACCGCGGATAGGACGTCCTGCTGGCACATAAAAGGCGTCATTTGTATGCAGCAGTACCCGTTCATCGTTCCCGACCTCAATGTAAAGGTCGCCATCCAGTATATAACCAGCTATGTCTGAGGTCAGCGTTTCAAACTCATGTCCCTCGCCCGGCATATTCAGCTCATCCAGAATCTCCATATGCACATCGGGCCGCCGCGGTAATACGAACGTATAGCGCTGGTAGGGATCGACTACGTTACGCATCTTGGCTTTACGAAACACGTAACTCGCAGAATCATCGGAATCACCGTCTGTGAAGAAAGATCCGAGGTCAGTGCTCAGCGCTATCAAGATCTTGCGTAAGGTGGCAATCGTCGGAGAGATACTCCCGGCCTCAAGTTCCGAGACATAACTGACAGTGACTCCGGCTTTTTTAGCCAACTGGCGCATAGAATAGCGGTGTCCTAAACGCAACTGCTTCAAGCGATCGCCTATTCCGTTACTCCTATTAGTTTGTTCTATGTTACTCATTAGGTAAGCGCCCTTGGTATAGCTGGTGATGAGAAGAGTTGAGTCGCAAGCAAGGTATATGCTATTTCACCACATATACCTTGATTTGTCAAGTCACGGTAAGAGTCCGGCAGTAGCATCGTTTTAGCTGAAGGGAAGGGAGAAGGGGTCGTTCCATGAAATATCCATGAAAGATCACTATTTAGACAAAGGTACATTTGGGACGAATGTCTAAGTAGTCAGTGTGGGTGTAGATGTCCAAGCTGGAGAGTGGATGCTGCTCTCGGAGGACCGAGATGCCGTTTTGTCCGCACTGGAGCGTG
>JACPPP010000134.1 GCA_016190935.1 Armatimonadota bacterium
ATACTCGTATGGCAGCAATCCATCTAAGCGCATCTGTTCACCTCTCTGGTGATTACTACTTCGACACTTGCTGCCCTTTTTCCCCCTTAAAATGCCTGGCTAACAAAAATTTGGTGGAGGATCCGGGGGTACCAGTTTAGCAGGTCAGGGAGGTGAAAACATGCGCTGGCTAATATTCTTTGCTGTAATCGCCGTGTTCGTGGTCGAGACACAGACCGTGCCTGGGCAGACGCCCGTTCCAGAGGTTGGAGGTCCAACACCAGGGGTGCGTGGGACGATCAGGGTGACCCCGAGCGGCACGGCGGAGCCTGCGCCTCCGACAGTTGAACAGCCGGGGGCGACACTTGAGCCCGTTGAGACGGAAGAGCCGGAGACCCCCGCTGTCCCCGAATCTCCAGCTCCTGAGCCAATGCCGCCGACCGCATTGGAGCCTGCAGCGCCCGAGCTTGAGCCCACGCCACCAGCGCCCACAGTAGAGCCAGAAATCCCACGCGGCCTGCCGGAAATCCCGGAACGGCCAACTGTGGTTGCCGCCGATGAAACCTTCGAGGGTGCAGTAGTCCCGAAGGCCGGTGTCGGACTTGGATGGTATGCGCTTGCCGGAGGAATGCTTATTGGGGTGGGAGCTTTACTACGAAGGGCAAAACGCTAGTTATCGCCGGATTTCTCTCCTTGGCTGCGGGCGCCAAGCGCATGGGTCGCCTTTGCAAACAAATCCCTCGCGCTGTAGTTGCCCGGCTCGAGTGCGAGAGCCAGGCGACTCTCCCGCTCCGATGCCTCGATGTTCCCGCGCTTATAGTAAATGTAGGCCAAATCTATATGTACTACAGGGTTCTTTTCGTCAAGGGACTCCTTGAAGGTGTCTCTCTCTGCCGGACAGATCAGAAGCGACCAGTTGCCATGTCGCCGCCAGAGTCTTTCAAACTCGTCGTAGGGTATTTCTTTCGCATAAGGATCATAGGGATCCTTTACGAACACAACAGAGGAGGCATCATCGTAGCCAGTAGCGATGCGATAGTGGCCCGACCTGTCGGTCCGGCTGCTGTCCTGCAGCACAATTACAGGCATGCCGAGCGCCAGTTTTTCTTTAAGGTCGGCGATACTGCTGTTCCAGGAGTATGCAGAGAACCCCTTCTCCCTCGCATAGATTATCATATCCGCTCCGTTCGTAGCCTGGAGTCCTTTGTCGAAAATCGCCTTCCCGATGGTCTTCTGGTCGGTCGCAAGCCCCCAGTAGCCGAGCACGGATGCTACGACAGCCGGTCCGCAGTAGTTCTTCAACTGCTGGATATACGGGAGATCCGCGAGCTTCGAGCGGGTCGGGACATTCTCTCCGAACGACGGCGCGATCACGGTTGCCGTAAACAACAGCAGCAGACTGACAATAAAACAGTGGGTAATCTTCGCTTTCTTCATTGGGCTACTAAATGGCAGAGCAGTATTGTAGTGCTTGTTATCATTATAGCTTAGGATCAGGTAATTTGCAAGTGCAAAATTTAGATAAATCGCTGATAATTGCTGATCTTGCCATAATAGCAGGGTTGATCTGTGTGCTCGTGCCGGTCGCATGGAGCTTCCGATCAAGCATGCTCCAGCAGCTTGATCGCGCCGAGCAAGAGAGGGAGTCTCATCCTGCCGACCTCCGAGCGGGGAGCAGGATGCGGATCATTATACCGAAACTTAAGCTGGACGCCGTGGTAGTGGAGGAGGTTCAGGAATCAGACCTCGACAAAGGGCCGATGCATCTTGCCGGCACACCGCGTCCGGGTTTGTCGGGAAACTGCTGCATTGCGGCTCACCGCGAGAAGTGGTTCCGTCGATTGGACAGATTGACGGCAGGAGACGAAGTTGTGATTGAGGTCGGGGCTAAAAGCTATACATACCTGGTAACAGGCGGGAGAGTCGTAAGGTCAGACGACGCTTCAGTGCTTGCCAGTACGGACGAACCTGTACTTAGCCTTATTACCTGCACGGGCATACCCTACTTCGGCTCCGGTGCTGGCAGGCTCGTCATCAGGGCGAAGGAGATTTAGCGTGATGATATCAACAGTTTGTTTTACCTCCTGAACCGCTGAAGGGATGAATTCTTTCGTCTGTTCAGCGGTTCAGGAGTGAACACAGACGTCCATGTCTGCGCTTTATCCGAGCAGCACCCGGATTAATGGAGACTGACTAATTAATCGTATCAGTGTTGCGCTTTATTTTCTAGGAGAGAGGCATCGTGGATGATTACACATTTTGTCCGGCCCCTGCGGGGCCGCCGCACGGGGACGTGCGGAATACATGGCCCGGCGCGAGACGGGCCGGGCCATCCGACCTGCTTGACACTTATCACTTGACACTTTGCACTTTGCATTTTTCATTTTGCATTTCCCATGCCCCATTTGCCACTTACCAACCCCCAACGCCCATCACCCGACCCCCGCCGCGGCCCGGGCATATCTTGCCGAGGACAGCCGGGTGACGTGCTCCGGTGGCAGATGGGACGTTTGAGGGAATGCCCCTGATCGTCTCCGCCCCAAGGATCGCAAAGGCCACAGCCTCCTTCTGATCGCTTGGAATGCCAAAGTCTTCGTGTGTTTTGATTGGGGTGTCGGATAGCGATTCAGAAAGCATCCTGCGGAGGGTCGGGTTGCGCGCTCCTCCGCCTCCCAGAATCAGCTCGTCGGGCATCTGCGGTAGCCACATTCTGTACTGGTTTGTTATAGATTCTGCTGTAAAGCTAGTCAATGTGGCAAGCCAGTCTTCTCCTCTGAACCCTTGGTTCGCCTGCCGCGTGAGTCTGTCGAGGAACTGATCTCCGAACTGTTCTCTGCCCGTCGTCTTCGGCGGGGGCTTAAGGAAGTAGGGATGGCAGAGCAGGTCGGCAAGAAGATCTTCATCTACCCTGCCACGAGCCGCAATCTGTCCGTCCTTGTCGTAGGGCTGATCGAAGAATCGCCTCGCCGCAGCATCGATCAACATGTTCCCGGGTCCTGTGTCGAAGGCGACTACCTCCTCCATCTTGCACCCTGCCGGAAGGTATGTGACGTTCGCAATGCCACCGATATTCTGCACAGCTCGATTTATCTTTCGGTCTCCGAACAGCACGAAATCGGCATAGGCAACAAGCGGCGCGCCCTGCCCTCCCGCGGCCACATCCGCAGTCCTGAAGTCTCCAACTACGGTTATCCCCGTGCGTTCAGCTATCACAGACGGCTCGCCGAGTTGCAAGGTGGATCGGACCGTCCGCCCGGCCATCTCTCTGCCGTCGGGATCGTGGCATGCGGTCTGCCCGTGGGAGGCAATGATGTGGACGTCTTCCGTGGTCAACCCGCCTGAGCGGATGATAGAGAGCGCAGCTTCGGCAAACAGTTCCCCCAGGAGGAAATTCATCGCCGACAGCTCGCCCACTGCTATGTGCCCCAAACTTGACAGGCTGAGAATACGCTGCCTTACATGCTCCGGATAGTCGCACGAATCTGCGGCAAGTATTTCGACGCGAAGTCCTGGACCTGAGCCGTGAACGCGCACCAGGGCGGCATCTATCCCGTCGGCTGATGTTCCCGACATCAATCCGACCACCGTAATAGGCTCGACAGTTGAAGATTCGGTCATTTTCCTGTATAATTAAGGCAGGTTGCCGTTCGGCAACACAAGTTTGGACTGGAGCGGCGGCAGGATTTCTGCTGCCAGAGGTAGTAACTGTATGCCTACTTACGAATACGAGTGCAACGACTGCGGCCACAGGTTTGAAGTCTTCCAAAAGATCACTGATGACCCGGTCACGGCGTGCGAGAAATGCAGCGGCCAGGTGCGAAAAGTGCTGTTCCCGGTCGGTATCCTTTTCAAGGGATCAGGCTTCCACGTCAACGACTATCGCAAACCGGAGCCTCCCTCCGGCAATGGAGACGGGAAGACCACGGACTCAAAGCCGGAGCCATCAAAAGAAACTGTGTAATGCCGGAAAAACAGCCGGACCACCAGGCGATGCGCCCATTCTGTATTATAGGAGAACCGTCTTCGATAGCTCGTTATGCTTCATTTGCCTTCTTGCCGCCTACTTTTTGGGGGATGATCTCGTCATATTGGTCTGCTGTGCAGCCTATCATTTCCACGGCTATGTGCAACTCTTCCAGGTCTAGCGTCTGCGCAAGAAGGCTTGTCTTGAAGACTACCTGTTTGGTTCCCGGATCGTAGCCAAAGCCGCCGAAGGCCATTTTTGCGCTACTCTCCAGAAGCTCGCGGGAAGAAGCATCAATTCTAGTCACTTCTTTGGCGACGGGTGCCCAGATCGAGACAATCGGCGTCTGTTGCCCGCGGAATGTGACGGCACCAATTGATATCACTGTGACAGTGCTCCCTCTTTGTACCAGGAAACCTGCGCCAAGAGGCAGCTCGAGGAAGCCGCTCATCCCGTATAACTGCTGCAGATAGGTCTTCAGCTTCTGGATCAACTCTGATCCACCAGATCGAGACTTCCATCTGTCTGTCCCGCATGTCCCACAGAACCTTGTGCCATCCGGGTTCTCATGACCGTTCTCGCATTCTTTCATTTTCCTGCTCCTTTCTAAGCTCTAAGATCAAGTTGCTGGTCTTGAGCCAACCAGCCCAGCAGATTCGTCGCAAGAGGCGAATTGTGTAGAAGATGATGGTTGTCCCATAGGCTGCAATCCCCCATTACGATGATCCTGCCCTCGCCGACACTGCCCGCTACAGCAAAGATGTTCTCTTCTGCGTCTCGTGCTATCGCCGCAAGCGACCCACTTGAGCCGAGCTTGCCCCAATCGCTAACCCGAATACCATCCACGCCATCGAAGACTGGGTGTTTCTCGAGGTTATACACCGGCGAATCCTCGCGACTCAATCCAGCACGCACGCCGTGCGGAGTGAGCAGCGCCTCCAGGTTCGCGTTCTCGTCTACAGCCCGATTCTCGGCACATATCAGCACCCCGCCGCCACGTTCGGCGAAGTCGGCCAGCAGGGACGCTTCTTTTTGCTCGTATGGCTTCTGCCAGGCAGTTGTAACCATTACAATGACTGCTGACTTTCCGGCTAGTAAGTTCGCATCCAACTGTGCTGTGCTGAGGTCCACGGCATAGCCGGAGTTCCTGACGAACTGTGCCAACCCTGAGTACTCCGAGCTGGGCACTCTCGGATCGCACGTTACGAAAGGGCCGTGCGAGAGATCCCACAGGATTTCCGGGCCTTGCCGCTGTATCATCGGCTTACCACACTCACCGCAGTAGTTGCTGCTTTCTCGGTTGTACGACGCGCAGTAGGGACAAATCATAGTACTCCCTCCTTTCTCAGGTGACCAAACAAGTGCCGTCATCCGTGCAAAAGCGAAGCTCAGGCAGGAAAGCCTTCCCACACTTGGCGCAACGCCTGTAGCCACATTGCGTGCAGAAACGGTTGTCCGAGGCATTCTCGCCAAAGCCGCAATTCGCGCATGCCCAGGTTGACGGCGATGATCGTGCGGGTGTTCCACACCCGCGGCAGAATCGCTGCTCTGCTTCCAGGTCCGCACCGCAGACCCTGCAGGTAAGCGCATCCGGCTTCGCTGTACTGCCGACATCGTCGCGAGTGGGAGGTCCCCTCAGTGCAAGACCCAGCTCTGCTGCGCTGGGATAGCGTTCGTTAGGTGGCTTGGATAGCGCCCGCATACAAACCTCATCGAGCCATTCGGGCACCTCACTGTTGAGACGCCTGGGCGGAGTTGGATTGAGCGAGCAGACCGCCTGTACGAGCTCCTCAATCCCAGGCCTTAACATTCCCTGCCACGGAACGTCCGTGGCTTGAAGGTAGTGCCGGCCTGTGAGCATCTCAAAGAGAACTGCCCCCAGGGCATAGATATCGCACGACGGCGACGGACGCGGATTCTGGAACTGCTCTGGCGCCATGTACGCCGGAGTGCCTGCTATCGCGTTGTCACCAGCGTCAGGCGTATGGACAAGCCCGAAATCGGATATCTTCGGCACATCCCGGGAGGTGAACAGTATGTTCTCCGGCTTTATATCGCGATGGACTATGCGCTGTTCGTGCGCTGGCTGCAGTCCGCTACACACCGCCATAGCCACATGCCTGGCAGCCTCCGTTGCAATCGGGCCGCCCACATTCAGGCGATCTCTGAGGGACCCCCTGGCACAATACTCGAAGATTATGAAAGGCCCGATTTCGCTGTCCAGGTCGTGGTCGTGAACCACCACAACGTTCTCGCTGCCCAGTCCAGCAGCCGTACAAGCTTCTCTACAGAACTGAACGAACGCGCTTCCGTGGAAGAGGTCTCTTCGGAGCAGCTTCAACGCGTCGAAACGGCCCAGTCGGTTGTGTTTGACCTTGTAAACCTTGCCGAACGCGCCCTCGCCGACCTTTTCAACCACATTGTATCGGCCACCCAATATATGCTGTCCGACCACAAGTTCCATGTTTTCACCCGGTCCCGTGGCAGGGCGTCAGGACCACGGCTGAGTTAGCTGACGTCGTCTCGCCAAAGCTCCTCACCGCGCGGTTCAAAACTTAACTTGCCTTCTTCTACATGTACGACCACACGCGTTCCATCTGCGATCTGCCCAGACAAGATCTCCTGGCTCAGCGGCGCACTGACGAACCGCTCTATTGTCCTATGCATTTCGCGCGCGCCGTATTCTTCGCTGAACCCCTTCTCCATAAGAAGCTCATAAGCTTCCTCACTGAGGGTCAGCGATATAGCTCTGGCCTCACACAGGTTTCCCAGCATCTTGTCTATGATCTCCCGCACGGCCTCACGACTCAGCGGGCTGAAGCCCAGAATGTCGTCAATCCGGTTCACGAACTCCGGCGGCAAGGCGTTCTTGACTTTGACGGTCACTTGCTCGCGCAGCGATTCCTCGCTCGGTTCTTGGGGGCCAGTTTCTCGGAGACCAATTCTACTCTCCCGCTTAGTGACTCGGCCGCCCAGGTTGCTGGTCATCATTATGATCGCTTCTCTGAATGACGCCGGCCTGCCATGGGAGTCGGTAAGTCGACCATCATCAAATACCTGTAGGAACAAGTTCAAGACGTCGGGATGCGCCTTTTCGATCTCGTCCAGCAATACGACTGAGTAGGGACGCTTTCGTATTGGAGCCGTCAGTTGGCCTTCGTCTTCATAGCCAACATAACCGGGCGGGGCGCCGATTAGCCTGGCCACATGATGCTTCTCGCCGTACTCGGACATGTCGATCCGGATCAACCGGTCTTCGTCTCCGAAAAGGAACTCAGCCACAGCCTTGGCCAATTCGGTCTTGCCCGTTCCCGTTGGACCCGCGAGAAGGAACACACCATGAGGACGCTTGGGGTCTCTGAGACCGGCACGTGCTATTAGGATTGCTTTGCTGACTGCCGCGACTGCTTCGTCCTGCCCCTTGACGCGCTTCCGCAGTTCCTCTTCCATCCTCAAGAGGTGACGGGTTTCGTCTTCTGTGATGAGATTCTCGACAGGGATTCTCCTGCGCTCCGACACCACGACCGCGATGTCTCGGCGCTCTATTGTCGAAGGCACGCTCATATTGCTGAATGTGTTGAACCGTGCTCGGGCGCACGCCTCATCCAGAATTTCAACAGCCTTGTCCGGCAAGTGGAGATCCGGAGCATACCGAATAGACATGTCAATGGCGGCAAGTACGGCGTCTTCCGTAATTGTCACGTTATGATGCTGCTCCAGTCCGGCTCGCAATCCGTTGAGGATGTCGATTGCCTCCGCTCTCGTCGGCTCCTCAACCCATACCTCCTTGAACCGGCGTTCAAGGGCGGAGTCACTCTTGATATACTGCGAGAACTCCTTTGGCGTGGTGGCTCCGATGCATCGTATCTCGCCCCGTGCCAACGACGGTTTGAGCATATTCGCCGCATCCATCGCGCCGCCCCCGGATCCCGCGCCGACGACGGTATGAATCTCGTCCAAGAAGAGCACTATGTTCGGGTCAGAGGCAGCCTCCTTAAGAACGCGCTCGAGTCTCTCCTCAAACTCGCCGCGATGGGCGGTACCGGCGACCAACGCGGGCATTGAAAGTTCAACGATTCGCTTGTCGCGGAACTCCTCGGGTACGGTTCCGTCCACGATTCTTTGGGCAAAGCCCTCAACGATGCAGGTCTTGCCGACACCGGCCTCCCCAACGAGGATCGCGTTATTGCGGCGCTGCTGCAAGAGAACCCATCCGAGTTCCCGCATCTCTTTATGTCGACCGATGACTGGCCGAAGTAGCCCGTCCCCGGCGTGTTGCGTCAAGTCGCGGCCACACCTGTCGAGGTATGGGGTCTTTGTCCTGCTTCTGGCCTTGTCCACAGTCGGACGTCCCTCGTCATCGGACCGAGACCCTTCCGCGCGTGTCTCTCCGGCCGCCTCGTCAATTGCTGGTCCGGTGTCAACTCCGGCGGCGCGATAAAGTCGGTTGGGATATGCAGCCATTTCCATCATGAGGGCATGCCACGGTGCGTCCTGCAGCCTAAGCAACGCCTGTAGCAAGTGCATGGGTCGAACGGACCGTGAAGCATCATCCAGTGCCAATGACTCAGCTTGTTTTACAAGTCGCCGGGAATCTGGACTGCGGTGAGCGACTCGCCGTTCTGGGAGGGGCGGGCCTACTGCCAGCATCTCTCTCAGTCGTCGGCGAAAGCCAGTGGGATCGAGGCCGCCTTCCTCGAACGGGAGCCGCAGTTCCGCGATGTGCTCTTGCAGAGTGGGTAACCGTCGCTCAATGCTCCAACCTTCCCCACCGGGGACTATATGCTCTACCCTGATGTCGCACAGTTTGCACAACCCCAGCAGGAAATGACCCGGTTGGATCTCCTCATGCCCACCCATCGCAGACTCCACTGCGGCGATTTGCCAGATGAGCATTACTGCATCAGACAACTCAGGCATTGCCGTCGTTCACTCCCTGCATCCACATCATATTCCAACGCGGATTCGTCTTCTCCGTCCACCAATTCGAGCTTCGAGCCAAGTATGCTCTTTATCAGACGGACATCAACTACCGTCCTTCCCTCGTTATTGATGTACGGCGGGCGCGCGAGCTTGAAGACTCGGCCCGAAACCAGGGCCTGCGGACTATCGACTTGCACCGTCAACTTCTTTCCCTCAAGCACAGCAACTGCGGTCTTTGCCTTCGCATCCCAGAAAATTATGCTTCCGCCAGCGGCTTCGATCGCATATCTGAGCTCAACAGACGCAGCGACGAAGCTTCCATCCTTCTCCAAACGCACCCTTATCTTTCTCGCTTCGCTGCCCTGATCGAGCGTCGAATGCTCTGGCTTCGGAGCGCGCGCCATTTGCACAGCCTCTCGCGTTTGCGGACGCGCCAACTTCTGATTCGACCTTTCCCATGATTCGACCGACCGGAGGTGCGGCGCGTCAACCGCGGGACGCTCGACAACAGGCGATGCCACCGGCTCAGTTGCCGATGGAATCACAGGCTCGGTCGGAGCTATCACATCGGAAGGCAGCGCCGCGACCACCACGGCTTCCTCGTCAGGTTCTGACTGCGTGGCCGGCATGTCTACACTTAGCTTTGCAGGGCGCTCGACGCTCTCGGACTGCGCTTCGGGCTTCACCAGACCCTCCGACTCAGATGCAGCCGATGCCGTGCGCCTTCCTTCCGTCTCTGCGGCCGGCGTGTTCACCGGGCCACCGACGTCCGCACCGCTTTCCGCAGATCTTGCAGCGGTTTCGCGAGCCGGTTTATGTTCTTGTGGAACCACGGGCTGAGCAGGCTGCGCAGCTTCTGCTGTAACGTCCGACTTCGAAGGCGCAGGCGCCGCAGATGCGACCGATTCCGGCTTGACAACATCCTTCTTCGCCAACTGAACGCCGGCGTTCTTTACCATGACCTCTACTGCTTCCGCCTCGCCCCTGTTGCCGGCTCCATCAAAGGCGTAAGCCTCAAGCACGTGCGCGCCGTTGGTATACTCCATCGTGTTCCATATATAGGTGTATGGAGGGATATTCTTTATAAGTTTGAGCGACTTATCGATCAAAACTGATACAAGCGGGTCCACTCCGCCTTCGTCTTTTGCCGAGACCTCGATCTGTTTGACCCCGGAAAGCACCTGCCCCGGCTTTATGCCGGCAAATTGTACATCCGGCGGCGTGGTGTCGATTATCCCGTTTCCGACCTTGCAACCGCCCGATGTCGATGCGACCAGTCTGCTCCCGGAGTATGCCCGGACGAGCAGCGTGTGCGCTCCATTGCCGAGCCTGGTCGAATCGATGAGAAAAGAGGCAATTCCTCTGCTCGACGGCTCGCGCATGTGCTTAACGCCATACTGGACGCCGTTTACATCAAGCTCGATTCTGGTAATGCTGTCGGAAGGACTCGTGCTGTAGCTTATGGAGATTTCGGCTCGCTGGCCGGAGAGCAAATCCCCAGCGCCGGGGGATACGATCACAATCGAATTGCTCTGTGCGCCCACAGGCACGCAAGCTGTGAGCATAGCGAAGATTAGAATAGCCGCAGATAGTCTCACGATCTCAACTCCCTGCCCCGCCTGTGAAGAAGCGCCCGCTGCCGGCCGGAACACTGATTGACAGTCCTTAGAAAGAGTATTCTGTGTCCTGTCGACATGCGCGTCCCCCACATGGCAAAAAAGGTGAATTAGCTCAGCTTCAACTCTACCATAGCGCATCAGAAAAAGTCAAACTTCAGCCCGCCAATTACCAACACCCTTGAGATGCGCGCAGGAGGTTTGTTGTGATATACTTAAGGTGCGACTAAATCATCTCGTCGAGGTTCGGCATGCCCAGTGAGAGTGTAGAGGAATATATCGAGGCCATCTATCGCATCGGGGGAGAGACCGGAATGGTGAACACGTGCGATCTGGCAGAGCAGCTCGGCGTGACTCCACCGTCCGTCACCACGATGCTCCGCAGATTGAGCAGAGATGGGCTGGTAAAGCACGTCCCATACCGGGGGATCACCCTGACCACTCGCGGCCGTGAGATGGCAGCGGCGATGATCCGGCGGCACAGGCTCTCCGAACGCATACTGACAGACGTGTTCGGCATACCATGGGAGCGCGTTCACAACGCCGCCTGCAAACTGGAGCATGTCATCACCGGCGAGATAGAGGATAGGGCCTATCAGGTTCTCGGGGAACCGGAAAGGTGCCCGCACGGCCATCTGCTCGAAGGAAGTGAAGATGTGGCCTTATTGCTATTGAGCGAGGTCCCGGAAGGCGAGCGGGTGGTGGTCGTCAAGCTTGCAGAGGAGGGCGGGGAGTTCCTGCAAACAGCGGCGGAGATCGGCCTTGTCCCGCTGGCTGAGGTGGAGGTAACCTCTCTAACCGACGGCAAGATGATCCTCGACATCTGTGGTCAAAGGCGGGAGATTGGCGCAGATGTAGCCTCGCTAGTTTGGGTGGCAGCGCAGAGCGAGCCGGCTAATCGATGAATCTATACTTGAGCAGTATCCACACTGCCTCAAAACCGTCCTTCCAGCTCACCTTCTTACCTTCGGCAACCGTACGCCCGGTGTAGCGGATAGGGATTTCGTGTATCCTGACTCCACGCTTTCGCAGCCTGGCTGTGACTTCAGGACAGAACTCGAACCGGGTGCACTTAAGCGGCAGCGATTTGATCAATTCGGTGCGGAACGCTTTGTAGCACGTTGCTTCGTCGGTAATCCGGGCTCGGTAGAGGATATTTGCGGCAAGAACGAGTATCCTGTTCGCAAGCCGGTTTGCAAACCTCATACCTTTGATGGAGCCGCGAAAGCGCGAGCCATAGACCACATCCGCCTCACCGCGTCTTATCGGAACTATAAGGTCCGGGATTTGCTGAGGATCATACTCCAGATCGGCGTCCTGGATGACCACCACATCTCCCGCCGCGTATTTGAGTCCGACGCGAATGGCCGTTCCCTTGCCGAAGTTCAACACGGAAGAGTGGATTCGGATCGTCTCGTCATCCCGATAGCGTTCGAGTATATCTGATGTTCCGTCGGTGGAACCATCATCGACGACTATGATCTCTTTCGGCAGATCGACGGCCTTGACGGCATCGATCACCGCCGCGATATTGGCTTTTTCGTTGTAGACCGGAATTATAACGGACAGTTTCACAATAAGATCATATACCGCTCCGCTCTGCTGGTCAAGATGTGGGCCGTGCAGGGGCGCCTCTCAAAGTTAAGGTTTTCATTTCTACGGAAACGCTGAAGTACGGAAACACGGAAGGGAAAGGCAACAGGTAACAGGTAACAGGTAACAGGTAACAGGTAACAGGTGATAGATGATAGGTGATAGTGGGTCTTCCCATGACC
>JACPPP010000131.1 GCA_016190935.1 Armatimonadota bacterium
GATGTAGTGGCCGGGCTCCGTCCCGGCCATCGGCCCCGCAGCGGCCGAGAAGCTGACGGCTGACGGCTTCTTTCGCACCCTTCGTGTATTTCGCGTCTTCGTGTTTCAAAAAGTAACGCTTATCATCTGCAGCCCTTCCGCGCAATCCGTACAGTCCGCGTAATCCGCGTTTCAAACAATCCGACGCGACCCCAGCCCCTGCTTGTAGCTAATATCCTCCCAGCGCCTTCCTCCGCTCTTCATATTTCCAGATTCCTCTGACGGTGCCAAAAGAGCTACTTCCGCCTGATCCTGAACCTCACCGGGTCTACAACTACCAATGCTCCGGCCATCCTCTCGAGATCCGCTGATTCCAGAAAGCGCCGGACCAATTCTACGATGTCATCTCTGCGATAGTAATCAGGTAGTCGTAGAACAACAACGCCACAGTGCGATCCCAGCGGATATCGCCGGATATCACCGAAACCGAGGTCTGCGGTGATGAGAATTGCGGCCATATCCTGAGCCATCGCGAAAACGAACTCATCCGGCTGGCCTCGCAGCCCCACTTCGCGGACGTGTCGAACATCGTGACCGAATTCCCTAAGCACGGTTGACAACGCCATCGGTAAGTCCTCGTCTATAAGCACTCTCATGCGTCACGCTGCAGGTAGGACGTGAACTTCTGTCTCCTCAATGGCCTTGGCCGCATAGGCCAAAGCCGCTCTCACATCCTCATCATCAAGCCCGTAGTCTTCCCTGATCTCCGCAAAATCGGCCCCGGCTGAAAGTGCGCCGACGATTCGCGCAACAGGAACGCGTGTACCCCTGATCACCGGACGTCCGCCCTGAATTTCAGGGTCAATTACAATCCTAGCCAGCAGAGCTTCTCTGTTCTCTTCCATTGGCAATGCCTCCTCCAGGACGGATTATACCATGAATAGCAGGGAAAGGGCGGCGAGATACATTCGACTTCGGCTGACAGCTATCCTCCCAGCGCCTTCTTCCGTTCTTCGCGTTCTCTCTTCTTACCTTCAAGCTCGGCGGCAATGCGGCGCTCTTTTTCGACGACCTCCGCAGGTGCCTTCGAGATGAACTGCTCATTCGATAGCTTGCCGAGCGAGCGGGCAAAGTCTTTTTCTATAGACGCCAGCTCGGAGTCAATCTTAGACAATTCTTTCTCCCTATCCATTGCTGGTGCTTCCATGTAAACCGGGGTGGCACCTGCTGTTTGCGTCACGACAACCTCCATGTCGGTTGGCGGCTTTGCTCCGGGAATTACCTGTTCAACGTGTGTTCCCGATGTTGCTGGCATAAAGCTTTTGTCTTGCATCAGCCGACGGGAGTAGTCCTCGAATATAGATTCCGGTTGCGGAGCAAGATAGATGCGTTTGCTTTGCCTAAGCGGCACGCCAGTGTATGTTTTTAGCTCACGCACCCTTCTCGTTGTCTCCGTACGGAACTCCATCTCTCGCTCGGCCTCCTCGTCTATCAGCGACTCATCCGCCTCCGGGAACGGCGCGACCATTATACTCTCGCCCTCGTGCGGGAGCGCCTGCCAGATCTCCTCCGTGATGAACGGCATGATCGGGTGCAGCAGCCGCATGGAGGCCTCGAGCACACGCCAGAGCATATATTGAACGTGCGCGCGCTCCTCAGTCCTGAGCCTCGGCTTGGCAAGCTCCACATACCAATCCGCGAATTCGCTCCAGAGGAACTCATAGAGCGACCGCGCGGCATCGTCCATGTCATAGTTCTCGAAGCCGTTGTTCACGGTCCGAATCACACGGTTCAATCGAGAGAGAATCCAACGGTCCTCCAATTTTGGATTTTGGATTTTGGATTTTGGATTTTCCGGCCTGTTCCCTGTCTCCAGATTCATCAACACGAACCGGCTGATATTCCATATCTTGTTCCCGAAGTTCCGCGTATTCTCCACCCGGGCGTCGGAGAAACGCATATCCTGGCCCATTCCGGCCTGCTGGACGAGCGCGTAGCGGAGCGCGTCGGAGCCGAACCGCTCGATCAGGTCCAGCGGGTCTACGCCTGTTCCGAGTGACTTCGACATCCTCCGGCCCTCCTCGTTCAGCACCGTCGCATAGATGTAGACGTCGTAGAACGGTATCTCGTCGAGGAACTGCAGGCTCTGGAAGATCATCCTGGCCACCCAGAGGTAGATGATGTCCCGCGCCGTGATGAGCACGTCCGTCGGGTAGAAATAATCCATCTCCGGGGTCTTCTCAGGCCAGCCGAACGTTGCGAACGGCCAGAGCGCCGACGAGAACCACGTGTCCAGCACGTCAGTGTCCTGCTCGATGTCAGTCGAGCCTAACTTTTGGCTGGCTTCGAGATAGTTCCTTGCAGCCGTATACCGGCCGTCGTCTCGGCACTTCCAGACCGGAATCCGGTGCCCCCACCAGAGCTGCCTGGAGATGTTCCAGTCCTTGATGTTCTCCATCCAGTCGAGGTAGATGCGGGTGTAGCGCTCCGGGACGAACCGGACCCTGCCCTCCTTCACCGCGTCTATCGCCGGCTGGGCAAGTTCCTTCATCCGCACGAACCACTGCTCCGAGAGCAGCGGTTCGATGACCGTCTCGCACCGTGAGCACGTGCCGACCGAGTGCGTGTAATCCTCGACTTTGGCCAGCAGTCCCTTCTCCTTCAACTCGTCCACTATCCGCCTTCGGGCCTCGTACCTGTCCAGACCTGCATACTTCCCGGCTTCTTCGGTCATAATGCCTTCCGGTCCGATCACGACCACCTGAGGCAGGTTGTGCCGCAGGCCGATCTCGAAGTCGTTCGGGTCGTGCGCCGGAGTCACCTTGACCGCTCCCGTCCCGAACTCCGGATCGACAAACGCGTCGTCAAGAATCGGTATCTCGCGCTCCATGATCGGCAGTATCGCCGTCTTCCCGATGGACTCCATATACCGCTTGTCCTCAGGGTTCACCGCCACGGCGGTATCGCCGAGCATCGTCTCCGGGCGGGTTGTCGCCACCTGGATATGGCCCGCGCCGTCCTTCAACGGATATTTGATGAACCAGAGGTAAGAGTGCTCCTCTTCATACTCGACCTCGAGGTCGGAGATGCCCGTATGGCACCTCGGACACCAGTTGACCACGCGCGCGCCGCGGTAGATGATCCCCTTGTCGAACATCCGCACGAAGGCTTCCAGAACCGCATCGGCATATCCGGGGTCCATGGTGAACCTTTCACGCTCCCAGTCGAAAGAGCATCCGAGCCGCTTGAGCTGCATTATGATCGTGCCGCCGTAGTGCTCCTTCCACTGCCAGACGCGCTCCAGAAACTTCTCGCGTCCGAGGTCGAACCTGGTCAGGCCCTCCTCCGCAAGCTGCTGCTCGACCTTATTTTGCGTTGCGATCCCCGCGTGGTCGGTGCCGGGAAGGATCAGGGTGTTCAGCCCCTTCATCCTGTGCCAGCGGCCGAGGACATCGTGGATCGTATAGCACAGAGCATGGCCCATATGCAGACTGCCCGTCACGTTCGGCGGCGGGATAGTGATGCAATACCTGGGACTCCCCGGCCCTACCTCTGCGTGGAAGTAATTCTTCTCAAGCCAGTAGTTATACCATTTTTCCTCTACCTGGAAGGGGTCGTAGACCTTCGGTAGTTTTTCGATGTCTATTGCCAATATAACCTCCTTAAAGCTGTCAGCGGTCAGCTTTCAGCTATCAGCTTTTGAAACGCGAAGGCGCGAAATTTTGAAGGACGCGAAAGCCGAAAGCAGAGCGCGCTTCCGTCAATACTTGCTGGTCTTCGAGTTCTTCGTCTAAGCGTTATAGTACGCGATATGCGTACATTTGTACGCATATCGCGTACGCTACTGGGCTTATCGCCTTTTCCCGGTTCTGCTATCTGAATTTTGAATAGTCTGCCTTTCGCGGCCTTCGCTTGTTTCGTGTCTTCGCGTTTCGACAATAGGGATGGGCTGCGATCCTACTCCGGGAAACCGCCTATTCGTCAGTTGAATCGCGAAGGACGCGAGGGACGCGAATGAGTCTAAGCAGGCCGGGCTAGATACCCGGGATATCACGTATTGCGCTTGTTCCGCATTACTTCGCCATAAACGCCCCAGTCCAGTTCCAGACCGAGTCGGGCGGCTTTCATGTTGCACAACCCAAAGAAAAGTCGTTCCGTCATAGTCCAAGGCCGAAGCAATCCCAACTTCGATTGCCAGTATCGGCTTATCAAGCAGTTGAATGGCAAGGTAACCACAAGAAAGATGTCCCACAGTGTTAGCCAATTGCCCAGCACTGCAACCGCTAGAGTCAGAGCAATAGTCCAGTGTCCATTTATAGCACTCCAGATGCCCACCGCAATGGCAATTGCCATCACAATAACCGGGAAGCCAGCGATTCCTGAAAGTATTAGCCCTAACGTTCTTGAGTAGAATGCTTGCGCAATCAGTTCACCCAAGAGCAATCCACTCAGCATTGCGACGACAACCCACCATGCTGAGCCGAACGCAACGGCGGCAACGATAGCCGCAAGATTGCTCAAAGCATTTGGAACGCCGACCCACGTTTCAATATCCAGCAGAATGTGCTCGTAAACCCCCGCTACCTTGAGGGGAGCAACAACTGCTTTGGTGGCATCGCGGTCAAAGCGTATTTTCAACCCATTTGGTGTATAGATACAGTTATGTTCAACATACATTTTAATATCGCTCCTTCACTTTGTGGGGCGGAGCAACAGATAAAGCCCCTCGCATCCCATCTTCAAGGACGAGAGGGGCTCCCGTGGTACCACCTTGATTCCCGCAAGCGCACGCTGCTCACTGCGCGCCGCTCGCGGCTCAATCTCGCTGTAACGGGCTTACCCGGCAAAAGCTAATTGCGAGTCGTGATTTGTGAGCTACCAAAACGGGAACTCACAACTCGTAACTCGAAACTCACAACTCACCCACGCTGCTCCGGGGCGACGTTCGCGCGGCGCCTCTGCCGGGAGATTTCCAGCTACCTCTCCCTCTCTAAAGGCCGGCCTTCCGCCTACTCCTCCCCTTCATCGCATTTCACCTATTTAAGCAGATTGGCGAAGTCTTCAACTGTCAATCCCGCCAATCTTATCAACTTCCGAAGTGTGCCCGGCGCTAAGCGGCAGGCGTTGCTCTTCCCGAACCTGCAGGCAAAGTTCCATTGCCTCCCGAATGTTCTCCAGAGCCTCCTGCTCGGTGGCTCCTTGAGACACGCATCCGGGAATCGCGGGACACTCGGCCACATAAGCTCCCGTTTCGTCTTGCTCAACCGTAACAAAGAGCTTTTCCGGTGTTCCACCAAGAGTCGCAGGCCTCGGTATGCCTACCCTCCATGTCTTCTCAGGCTTTGACACTTGCAGCCTCCGTCTCCACCTGCTCGTTGAGGTCGATGCCATCTATGACAGGAACTGGATCCCCGTGCCGGAAACCGACTATGAGCCAGCCTTCAATAACCTCGCGAAGCGTCTCACGACACTCCTCAAGAGTGTCTCCATCGGCCCAGACACCTTGAAGCGCAGGTATATGGCCATAGTACCGGCCGTTTTCCATTATCTCGTAGTGAGCATGCTTCATAGCGGCTTGAACGTACTCAGTAAACATATCAGACCCCCATGCCAGAACCGTCAGCGGCAGTCCCTAATTCACGACATTTTACCGCCTTCGCTGGGATTTGTAAATATACTCTGCACCGGCAGAGGATAAGCGAGCTTCAGCGTGAGGAGGAGATACTCTGATAGGCCAAAAAGACCAGGCTCACGGCCGGACTATATACTTGTGGACTAAATGGTCCGGATAGTACGATTCCTTGGCTTTCCTGAGACCTGGGTCTCCAAGGTCCTGCTCCCGGTTTACATACGGGTAACCAACAGCAACATCCGCGCAGAACTCCTGATTCATAACCTGATAGATTCCCGGATAGGCCAGGTTTCCCTTCTCAAAGTGTATGGCAAATGTGTCCCGATTAAGCTCCTCTCCCAAGCTAAAAGCTGCCACGCTGCCATCTGTCACTATCGCGCCTCCGATCAACCCAAGCTCATCAAGAAGCGACAGCGCTTCCATAACGGCGGCGTGCTCCTCGGCAAGGCTTACGTTCTCCGGGGTGAAACAGTCTCGAACGTCGCACCACGTCTCTTGAAGCTCGATACACTCCGGCACAAGGTCCCGAGTGAGCCGCGCGTACCTGTAATCGTGCTTGGAAGCAAACTGCTGTATATGGTTTCGTTTGCGATGATACTTCCGGCCTGGAAGCTCGATCAGGTCGCGAGCGAGGTAAACGTAGTCCGAGTTGTCTCTGTCCATCTCAACAGCGAAGCCTTGCTCGGCAAGTTCCAAAGCCATCGGCTCGGGAACCCGACGAATCTCCGGCTTCGCGCGGCCCTCTTGCTCCGATAGATCGAATATCTCGCAAACGGCGGTCGGCACATCGGACACTCCAACCGGAGGCAGGAAGAACGGCCCTTCGTCCGCTCTGATCACAACCCAATCCAGCAGCCTGGATACCCGAAAGCCATATTTGTGTCGCCAGAGGATAATACCGGCACAGGTAAGCTCCGAAGTAACGGGCTGGTCGAGCCTGAAGAGTTCCTTCAGCATTCGACAGTCAGCGGGGTCGATCTGCCGGAACTCAGGAAAAGCGGGGACTGACAATGTCCGTACTGTAACCTCCACGATACAAGTCTATACCCCGTCCCTTGGCCTGATCAATCCCAGACAGGCAGATGCCGGAAGGCTCCCGGCTATTCGAGTGGAAGCACCGTGCTCGGGGATGCCGCAACGTTTGGATCGGTAATGGAAGAAGATATTTCTTGCGCTATGGCAGCAAACGTGCAGCCTGTATCGTCGTTCGGGGGTTCGGCAAGCCCCAGTGCAGCAATCTTCGAGCAGTAAACCCCGGCAATGCGCTTGACCAGTTCCGGCCTGGCAAGCATGTCGCACTGGCCGTTCCAGAGCAGATCAGTCACCTGGGCGGAGGGTTCCGGCAGCATAGCAAACTGTCTATAGAGCCATTTGAGATCGGGGGCGTAGCGACGGTTCAGCAGGAAACCCAGCCTCATTGCAATCTCAACGAACTGCCACCAGACCATTTCAGATGTATAGTAGTCGCTGTGGTCTATGGCTCCGGGAAGGATTTGCTGCCCCAGTAGTCCGCATCTCGACATCGCATCGCATATTCGTTTACGCCAGACGTCGTCAGGATAGTAGGCGGCAAAGCCCTTGCGGCGCTCTGTGAACTCTCCGAGAGGATCGTAAAAGACCAGGCCGTGTGTCAAGTCGAACAATCGATGTTCCGGTATTCGGAGCCAGTCGAGGTTCGATCTTGGTGCGTGGGAAAGGCCGTCATTCTCAGCGTTCGATGTTTTCTCTGTGAAGAACCCATCTATCGAAAACACGCGATTTCTGTGAAACGGGGACGAATTGCAGCGGACGTCGTCGTATTCGGCCGGCAAGTCGTCGAGCAGGGACTGAAGATCCTTACCAACGGCGCGGTGGTCTGCTTCTGTGAGATAGATTTGGAAGTTGGGCGCCCAGTCCGAATTGTCGTCAAACTGGCCGCAGTTGCCGGCGCAGTCTGAGCCATCGGCCGCCAGTCCGCCGGCTATACGGTCGATATAAGCCGGAAACCGTTTCTCAATCGCAGGCAGACCTATCTCCCAGAAGTACCGACAGGCGACGTCCGTACCTCGCGCTAAGGATTTGACGCCTTTGCTGGCGTTCTCTTCGATGTGTTTCAATTCCCCTATCCCTAAGCCGGCGTAGCCGGAACCAATTTAATCACGACAACACGAAACTTACGAAAACACGAAAGAAGAGAGAGATTTAGCTACGGAAACACTGAAGGATGGAATTCAGGAAGGAATGAAAAGTAATGAGGCAGTGCCATATCTATATCCCTTTCCGTGTTTCTGTGCTTCAGTGTTTCCGTAGATATTAATCCCTTTCGTGTTTTCTCTTTCTTTCGTGGTTTCGTGATTGGTAAGCTTTGCGTTCTCTCGCTTAGTTCCGGTGTTGAGGGCCTAACTGTACGTGTGTGTTGTGGCCCGCGGCGGGCGAAAGCCCGTCATAATTACGACGACACGCCAGATGTTAATGTTCCTCCCGACCGGGTAACTCAGGTATAAGAAAGGCGAAATGGTGAAAAATAAGTAATGGTCCGGCGCCGCCGGGGTGGGGCTAAGGTGATTGATCACACTGTGTCTCAAGGAGGCCAAAATCATGAGAAAGGCAGCCACAGGACTGTTACTGGCCGCGTTCGTGCTTGCGCTGCTCCTGCCCGCGTGGGGCGGAGACGTTGAGCCGCCGCGCTACTTCGGTCCGGGAGTCGGTTACAAGGACTTCGGGTCGAGTAAGTACTTCCGCACATACTATCCGCCTGAGAAGTGGGAGAAGTATGGCTACGGCACCGGGCATATGGGCATGGGCTACGGCCCATATATCTACAGCGGCCCCAGAACTGAGCGCCCGGTGTTCGACAGACCTGATTTTGCTACGCCGCTCGTAAAACCGAGGCTTAAGTGGATCGGGGGCAACCAGGTTCGGGTAATAACCCCATCAAGCGCGGGAAACATACAGCAACTGCAAGTTGATGTGTTGGCGTTCAACGGCGCGGTCCTCCATACAGGCACCGCAGTGAGGGCGCCGTACGAGATCGTTGCACTGCTTCCGGAAGGCGCCGCCAGCATCAGAGTCCGCATCAATCTGGTGGACGGATTCAGCGCAGTCGTGTTCCCGATCGTGCCCGTGAAGTAGCGCGTGAACGGTATCGGACGGCGGGCCAGCCGGAACGCATGATAACTGAACCGGGGAAACGGGGAATGGTCCGAGACGGGGAACTCCGTATTCCTCGCCTCCCCATCCGATGGCCCGGCCCGTCTCGCGCCGGGCCAAATGTGCCGCACTTCCCAGTGCGGCCCCAACTGGCCGTATTCCTCGCCTCCCCATTTTCCCCGTCTCCGCGGTTCAGGAGTCGTAATGTCGCCGTCGGTCTCAAATACTCTTTTTGAAGCATTCCCAACTTACCGGTATCTAAACAAGGTGAGGAGGAATGCAGAAATGAAACTTGCCACAGTTATTCTCGCCGCTGCTCTCGCGGCAGCGGTCGCAGCCCCCGGTTCAAAAAGCGCCCCAGACACGGAATCGGTTGGAAAGCGGACTATGTGGTTTTGGTCGATAAAGATGACACATCGCTCGACCTCGCCGGCTGGGTGACGCTGAATAATCAGAGCGGCGCTGAGTACAAGGACGCGAAACTCACCCTTATGGCTGGAGATGTGAGGAGAGCGCGGCCGCGCGAGGAAGTAGGCCTGGCGATGCGTGGTGTTGACCTCAAAGCTCCGTCTATGCCTCAATTCCAGGAAAGAGCCTTTTTCGAGTATCACCTGTATGCGATGGAACGCCCAACCACAATACGTAACAACGAGACCAAACAATTATCGCTCCTGAACGCGTCAAATGCGCCGGTTACCAAGGAGCTTATCTACGATGCGCGGGGCGACTGGTGGCGAAGCTGGTGGTATCCCGGACGGAGCGATTCGGATCCGGGAGGCGGGCATGACACGTCGGGCTACCATAAAGTGAACATTGTCCTTGAGTTGGCTAATTCTCGGAAGAACAATCTTGGCATTCCGCTGCCCGCGGGAAAAGTCAGGGTCTACAAGCTGGACGACCGTGGCGGACAGCAGTTCATAGGAGAAGACACGATCGACCACACCGCAAAAGATGAAAAAGTTCGTCTATATGTAGGCGACGCGTTCGATGTAGTCGGAGACTACAAACGCACCGACTATAGAAAGATGGCAGCAAACGTGATAGAAGAAAGCTTCGAGGTAAAGATCAGAAACCACAAAGAGGTTCCTGTTGAAGTGAAGGTGCTTGACCACGTGTGGAGCGACTGGAAGGTTATCCAGTCCAGCCATAAGCACGTCAAGAAAGATGCGCACACCATAGAGTTCCCAGTGAACGTTGCGGCTGATGGAGAGGTCGTGGTCACATATACCATTCGGACAAAGTGGTAGAAGTGCGGCGCCTAAAAAGAAGCTGTCAGCAGTCAGCTATCAGCCGTCAGCACGGGCCGGGGACCGAGGGCCAGGGGCCGGACGGATGTCCGGGGAACCTGCGCCGGGGAGGAATCTCCCCGGCCATCGTAATCGACCATCCAAGGTGCCGCACGGGGACGTCCGGCATATCCGGTCCGGCGCGAGACGGGCCGGGCCATCGGCGGCTGGGGGTTAGGGATTGGTAAGGGGCATGGGTCATGGGGCATGGGAAATGCAAAACGCAAAGTGCAAAATGGCCCTGCTTCAGTTTCGTTGCTTCGGCTGACAAGCAGTCCAACGGAACACAAGGACTTTAGACTTTTAGACTTTGGACTTTTTGACTTGAGACCTGACACTTGTCACTTGACACTCCTCAGCCTTTCCTTCGCTGTCTTCTGCAAAGACTCATCGTCTGTGATGCTGGCGGCCCGATAGTAAACTGTCCTAGCCTCTGCGGACTGTCCGTTTTTGAGCAGACAGTCGCCCAACAGGATCAGATACCGCTGGTTCCGCGGGTGCCTACGCACTATGGTCCTTTTTATCTCTATCGCGCTTCGGTAGTCCCGGCGGTGCTCATATATCTTAGCAAGGATAAGGAGTGGCGCCGGATCGTCAACTTCAGATGACCTGGCCTTATAGTAGGACTGTAACTCGTCGAGCACGCCTGCTTTTTCGGCGTCGTTGAGTAAACGAGACAGGTCCGAGGTGGGGTCTGCCTCCAGGTCTTTCTTGAAAGTATCGAGCGTCTTAGTCTTATTACCGCCCGCTGCAGCCGTTTCACGACCATCCGCCTTGTCTGCCGCAGGCCGCTTCCTCAGCGCATCCTCATCAGTGCCGACTTTGCGCGCCTCATTCTCATGGATCCCCGCATCGCGAACTGCCGGCTGAGCAGGCGGTGGCTGACCTGCCGGACCAGATGGGCCGGGCATACCAGAATCCGATGGACCCGGCGCGCCTGCATAGCCGCTCTCCAGTGAGCCAATCCCCCTCATACTTGGCGGCGCGACAGGCTTCTCAGGGAGAGCCTCTGTTGCAGTTCGTGACTCCGGGGACGCCGGTTGCAGCGCAGGCTCCGACGGAATAGGCGGCGCGGGTTCGATCACCTTTGCACCAGAAGTCTCTACGACCTTGAAGTCCCCAACTTGCTGGTCCTGCGCGGCACGAGTTGTTTGAGCCGGCGGAGGGGATAGCTGGCTCGATCCGGCCGGCTGTGGTCTCAGGGGAAATTTCTTCACCTCAATTCCCCCGGCAAACTTCTCTGGCGGAGGCTGAGGCGCGCCGCCAGCCAGTGTGTCTACCGGACGTAAGCTTTTCAACTTCGAAGCCCGCTGTGATGTAATGCCGTCCAGCTTATTCAAGTTTACAGCCGCAAAAAGTAGAATTGCTGCTGCGGCGAGTGCTCCACCGACCTGCAGCCGCGACAGGCGGCCTACCGAGGACCGGGCTGGAGTTCTGATCTCCCTTTCTATGCGCTCCCAAAGGTCTCCAGCCGGTTCTCCAGCGGACTCCTTTGCATCTATGATCGCGTTCGAGGCGCTCCGGATCAGCGCAAGCTCATCCGCACAGGCGGAGCAGCGCTCGAGGTGCGTGGCGATGGCCTGTGCATAACTCTGATCCAGCGCGCCCTCGCAATATGGCATCAGACGCTTTCTCACGCTAAAACAAAACATAAGATTATCACCTTAGCCCGGATTATGCATCAGCAGTTGCTTCGGACTGCTTGTCTGCCGAAGCCTGCTGATGCTTGTGAAAAATCGGGTTAGGCCGTTTCCAGCCACTCGAGCTGAGCGCGCAGCTTCTTGCACGCATAGTGCAGTCTGGACCAGACCGTACCCATAGAGCAGTTCAGGATTCCGGCGATCTGCTCACAAGTATAATCCTCGAAATAGTGCAGGACTACAGCTGTACGGTGCTTCTCGGATAGGCGCTCGATGGCTTTCCGTACTGCCTCCCTACGCTCGCACTGTTCAGCCGCCTCAGGAGGACCAGCGCCTGCACTCGATGCCAGAGTATCCGCTATTCCGGTTTCGGGATCGTCTATCGAAATAGACTGTCTTGCCTTCATCTTCTTTGAACACTTGATCGACGCGTTTACTGCTATTCGGTAAAGCCAGGTCGAGTAGGCAGATTTCCCGCGGAACCGTCCGATGGAGCGGTAGGCCGTCACGAATATCTCCTGGACGAGATCGTCAACATCGTCTTTATTTGTGACCATCCTTGAGACGATGCTGTAGACGGCGCGCTTGTGCCGCTCGACCAGCGCGCTGTAGGCGGCCAAATCTCCGCCGCAGGCCCGTCTGACCAATTCAACATCCGGTTCTTGCGCCGTCTGCGCAAGTGATGGGTCTTGGGTGACGATGTCGGCACCTCTCGTGGTGGTTTGCATCTATTATACGCAAAAACAGTCTTCTATCTATTCTACTGTTTCACCGCACGATTCAGTTTTCCTGCCCCGCAGGAGGATGGTCAGTTCAATTACTTTGATCCCTGAACGAAAGCGAACCTTCAAATGGGAGGATAGGTGGGGGGGATTTTAGATTTTAGATTTTAGATTTTAGATTGAAGGTTTAAGGGGAGAGGTAGCGGGTGATAGGTGGTAGGTAACAGGTAACAGGTAACAGAGGGCCTTCCCATGCCC
>JACPPP010000139.1 GCA_016190935.1 Armatimonadota bacterium
CCTTGATGGGGCCGGATTTGAAATCCGGCCCCATCAAGGAGACCGCATCCTGAGCCTGTCGAAGGATGCGGAAGCCTGCTGATGTCCGTGAATAATCCGGGCTCATCCGCCGCCAGTTCGTTGGGATTGAGCAATATAAGCCTTCTGCCGCTTGCTTCCGAGGCGGGTGTAAATCTATCCTGCAGTTCCTGCAGGCGGTTTGCGTCGATGTCAGTAGCCACAATAGTTGACGGTCCGGCAGGCATTTCGCAGGCCCGCTGAACGTGCATCTGCCCCATGGGGCCGCCTGCGCCCATCATCCAAGTCGTTCCGCCCGGCTTGAGTTCGGTTGGTGAGCGGTGGGACGCGTAGGATGCGCCGATGTCCGGCCCTGGGTTTCCGGTATAATACCATTCTTCGTAATGAACGCGGCCTACGTCAATCGATAGCGGACGGCCGACAGGCTCGCCGCAGACGATGTTGAAAACCCCTCCACGGCTCAGCTTCCCAGCCAGAGCCTCAAGACGGTCCGGATCGCTCTTGCCGCAGACGATAATGTCATCAAAGCCTGAACCATCGGTAAATCTTTCAACCAGTGCATCCGTATCGTCTATCTCTCCGAGCCTCAGCTCCGTTACCCCGCAGCCCGTCTCCCTGACCGAACGCATCAGTCCTTCCGGCAGGTTCGCCGCCACGATTCGGCCCGGCACGCCGGCCTGGAAAGTGTTCCCAACGATTAGCTTCTCGGCTCCGACTCCGCCGACCATCAGACAAACTCCGCCAGGCTTCACCATCTGCCGGTACTCGAGCCGGTAGGAGTGCACTACGCAGGCCCATGGCTCGGAGAGCGCGGCTTCGGCGTAGCCCGTGGACTCGTCAACCGGAATCAGATAGCACCCGTCGTCACCGTTCAGCACCTCCCAGTTCAGGATGTTATACTGCCGGAGCGCGCCCGGAAGCGCGTAGCCATACGCACGCGTTTGACCGTTGATATAGACATCAGCCTGGACTACGTATCGCTCCCCGACCTTAAACCGATCCTGAACATCCGTCCCGACTCGCACCACTGTTACGGCGGACTCGTGACCCATCACTGTCGGTTCCCTGGACAGGTCTCGCCTGATCCTGAGGTGGTCTCCGCCCTGGTTTATAATCTTGACATCGCTGAAGCACAGGCACGTTGCGTCGCAGCGGACTAGCAGTTCGTCCGGCCCCGGAATCTCCATATCATGTTCCACGGGCTTCCTATCTCTGCCGAGGTTTTCCATCCCCGCGCCGTAGAGGAACCATGAGCGGTTGCGGGCCGGGACCGGAATCTCAACGCTACGATATTGCTTCACGACATCTGTCATTTATCTATTTGATCCTTTCCCAATCCGGCAAAGCCGGAAGTGAGCTATCAGCCTTCGGCAGGGGTTGGGTGTTGGGTGTTGGGTGTTAGTAAGGGTCATGGGGCATGGGGCATGGGAAGACCCCCGATGGACCGGCCCGGCCCGCGCCGGTCCAAATGTGCCGCACGTCCCCGTGCGGCGATCCCATCTGTCTATCACCCATCACCTGTTACCTGTTACCCCGTCACATTGTAGAGTTCTACGCCCGCTGTGCCGATTCCTGCGCATTCTTAGGGGCATTGACGTTTTCAGTCTGGCTTGTTATGATGGAGATATACCCTACAGGGTAATGTATATCCGGGAGGAAAAGCCAAAATGGAAATGACCATCGACTACACCGGCGGGATGCAATTCATCGCCGAAACCAGGGGCCATAAGCTCATAATCGACCTGCCGCCGGCGCTCAAAGGCGAGGACACCGGCCCGACTCCACCTGAACTCTTCATCGCTTCGCTCGGCTCGTGCATCGGAGTCTATGCCGTAGGTTGTCTCACAGCGCAGGGCGTCCCCTGCGAGGGCATCCATGTCGCCATGACGTGGGAAGACGGAAAGTCTCCGGCCAGAATAGGCAAGATATCCGCCGACATCAGCCTCCCCGAGGGTATCAGTCCGGAGCGCGCTCGGATGGCGCTCAGAGCCGCTGAGCAGTGCAAGATTCACAACACGCTGCATCACACACCCGAGATTTGCATCTCAATAGCCGAAGAACAGGAAAGTGATATGGTGGAAGCTGCACCGCGAACGGCAGAAAGAGATTGACGACTCCATCGCTCGGCGGGCGGATACGGGATACTCTGTGATCAACCTTACGAGGACAACAAGAGGATTCGGGTCACCGGGCAATTCACTGTTGAGAGTCTGTCTCCACACCGGACAATGAGCATGGAGGACAGAATCAGCCACAAAGAGGATGGCATTGAGGGCTGGAGCGTGCAGATCAAAGGCCCTGACCAGTTCGCGCACACGATTATCGAGAACCTGAAGAAGGCCGGCGTCCAGAATACCATCAAATCCGAGCGCCTGAAGTTCGACTGACTCGAACCACACGTAGGCGAATGGCTCCATGCAGGAGGTGAATACACAGAGGCAGGCAACAGCAGACGTGTTGCGGTGTGCATCGGCCCGGAGTTTGGCACGGTCGGAGCCGGACCTGACGTTGGGAGACGGGTTCCTCAAAAAAACCGGGGCAGGTAACCTGTTCACAATCTTCGGCGAACCCGACATCGAGATCGACACGTAAGAAGACGATAAACTTGTGGTGCGGATCAAGGGGGTGGATATTTACGGCCCAACGACCGGAGAGATCAGAAGCAACTCGACCGATGACATCGCATGCTGGTTTATTGACACGAACTATGATGGCGAGACCTTCTTCGTCGGCCACGCCTACTTTACCGGCGCAGAAGAATCCTGCGATAAGTTGAAGCGTGCCCTTAAGGCTGAGATAGATGAATCCACCTGGGCATCAATCTACTCCACGGTCAGCCGCCCGTTCGATAAGCCCGACACCGGCAAAATCGCGGTGAAGGTGATTAATCATTACGGCGACGAGGTGCAGAAGGTGTACGAGGTGTAGTCACAGTATGCGGCAACTGGGAAACGGGGAATAATCTATAGAGCAAGATGGCGAGCTAAATCTCCGCCAACCGTTCCTTGGCCTCGTCGTTGTCGGGGTCGATCTCCAGAACGCGACGAAAAGCGTCTGCTGCAGCCTCTCTTCTTCCGAGGACGACCAGAGCCCTGCCTGCGTTCAACCTGGCCGCGATAAAACTGGGATTGACCTCTATGGCCTTGTTGAACTCTGCCAGCGCCTTGGTGAACTCTCTTGAGAAGAGGTAGGACATACCAAGCCAGTTTCTGACGTCCGCATATCCGGGCTGGATGCTGAGCGCCTTCTCGAACTCAGCTACAGCCGCATCATACTCTCCGCGCTTGTGATATGTCTTGCCAAGATTGAAATGGTATGAGATATCGTCCACATTGGTCGCCGCCAACGCAGTGAATTCTGAAAGCGCTTTTTCCCACTGTCCCTCGTTGTGCGAATCAAGCGCCTTCTTGAAGTAGGTCCTCGAATAGCCGGGCTCGACCTCAACTGCCCTGCGAATATGCTCGATCCCTTCATCGCGTCCCCCGGACCCATATTTGATAAGCCCGAGTTCAAAGAGCGCTTTGGCATACTTGGGATTGATGGTGACGGCTGCTTCCAGTTCTCGAACGGCCTGATCGTTTTCTCCGCGCTGCTCATAAATGCAGGCGAGATGGTATCGCAGGTCGGCATACTTGGGGTTGAGATCGATAGCTCTGCGCAGATCCTTCTCTGCGCTGTCAGTCGCGCCCCTGCCGGCCTCTCGAATGGCCAGTTGGGCATACGACTCGCCCAGATAGAACTTCGCCAGCCTGCAAGTTGGCTCACTCGCCGGACACGCGCTTATCAGGCTTTTAAATTCGTCAATCGCCTCTCTATAGAGTCCCTGGTCGAAAAACTCGATTCCCTTGCTGTAATGCTCTCTGACTTTTTGAATAGGTGACATGTTTAAGCTCCAAATGCTAGTTCAGATGACAGGTAACAGGTAACAGGTAACAGGTAACAGGTAACAGGTAACAGGTGATAGGTGATAGTGGGTCTTCCCATGCCCCATGACCCTTACCGACACCTGACACCTGACACCCAACACCTGCCGAATGCTGACGGCTTTCAGCAGCCGCCGTTTGTGCCTTTTGCGTTCGGGCACCTGCCGATACAGTAGTAATCGAACCCAAGCTTCCTCATCCGCTGTGGGTCATACATATTCCTACCATCAAATATTATCGGCCTTTGCATCCGTTCCTTGAGTCTTTCCATGTTTAGGAGCTTAAATTCATTCCACTCGGTCACGACCGCGAGGGCATCAGCACGGTCCGCGACGTCGTAAGGGGTTTTGGAGTAGTCTATTTGAGGGAAGACTTTTCGTGCGTTTTCAGCCGCGATGGGGTCATAGGCCTTCACGGTAGCTCCCCGCGAAAGGAGGCCTCCAATGATGTCTATCGACTTGGCATCTCTCATGTCATCTGTGTTGGGCTTGAACGCGAGTCCGAGGACTCCCACAGTCTTGCCCTCAAGGTCACCAAGCACTTCAGCCATCCTACCGATGAAATGTTGTGGCTGCTCGTCGTTGATCTCCACCACAGATCTGAGCAGCTTGAAATCGTAGCCCAGTTCCTCGGCAGTGTGTATGAGGCATCTTGTGTCCTTGCCGAAGCAGGACCCTCCGTAGCCGAGCCCCGCGTTTAGGAATGCAGGCCCGATCCTGCTGTCATAGCCCATTCCCTTCGTCACCTGAACTACGTCGGCGCCAGCCTTCTCGCAAATCTGCGATATAGCGTTGATGAACGATATCTTGGTTGCGAGAAAAGCGTTCGAGGCATACTTGATCATCTCCGCGGAGTGCACATCTGTCACCAGCATGGGCCTTTCAAGCGGCGCGTAGAGTTCCAAAATTCTCATCGCAACATTGCTGTTCGGAGCTCCTATCACTATCCTGTCCGGGTAGAGCGTGTCCGCTATTGCCGAACCTTCTCTAAGGAATTCAGGATTTGAGACTACATCGAACTCTACATCCCTTACCTTGTTGCGTTCTATAACGTCACGCACCAGGTCTCCCGTTCCAACGGGCACTGTGCTCTTGTTTACAACTACTTTATATCGGTCGATGTTGCGGGCTATCACCTTTGCGGCGTCTATGACTGCCGAAAGGTCTGCGTTGCCATCCTCCCCGGGCGGCGTCCCCACAGCTATAAAGATGACCTCGGATCTCCTTACGCCCTCTCCAACATCCGTGGAAAAGCTCAACCGTGCGTCCGCCACGTTCCGGGCCACCATCTCCTCGAGTCCCGGTTCATAGATCGGCATCTCTCCACGGTTCAGCATTTCTATCTTTGACTTATCTTTATCGACACATATCACATCGTTTCCAAGATCGGAAAAAACGGCCCCGGTCACAAGGCCCACATATCCGGTGCCGATGACGCAAATGTTCATGTGGCTTATCTCCTCCTCTTCAGTAGAAGCATCAAGAATCGTGCCAAACGCAGTTGTCCCCTGACGGGGTCGAGGCGGGATTTATGCAGATTGACTAATTAATGGGGTAATGCAGCGAGCTTATCTGTCGCATCCTGAGCCGACTTACTACCGCATCCTGAGCCTGTCGAAGGATGCAGATAGGCTTTCCCACAGACGGCCGCCCGCTCATCCTTCGACAGGCTCAGGATGGCTGGCTATCTTTGTATACCCAATTAAATTATCAATTCTCATCAAATTCCGCCCATCAGGTCTGGGTTCGTCTGGCAGTTATATACCCGCTGATGAGTAAGCCAAACATCAGCCGTTTTGGATTGTGGATTTCGGCATTGCCCAGATAGAACGTGGACACCAACACAACAATTCCTGAACCGAGGAGACGGGGAAAACCGGGAGGCGAGGAATCAAGAATTCGCCGTCTCATATCATTCATCTCTTCCCCGGTTCGGGTATTATTCATTGGACAGGCACAACCAAAGATTTTAAAATTTTCTCCAAAACTCCTTGACAAACGCTGCAAAAGCGGGAATACTACATGTGTCGGAAAAACCCAGTGATTTGGGGATATAGTTTTGATGAAGGGAGATTGATTATGACTGAAATGAAAGACCTTCCGCCAGCCGAGTTCCAGATAATGGAGGTCCTCTGGCAAAAGGGAGAGGCCACAGTAAAGGAAGTCCACGCTGAGTTAAGCAAGCGCAAGCAGGTGGCTTATAACACTGTCGGCACAGTTCTCACGCGACTTCGACATAAGGATGAATCCTATACATTCTCCTGTGTGAATACTGTAACCAGCATCCGCACCGGTAGTCCGATAGCAAAGAAGGACGTGTAGCCGCCTGATTCCGTAAAGATGACATGCGCCCCGGCCAAACTCAGCTATTGACAACAGTTGAATCCCGTGGTATACATGTTCATAGTGAACGCATCCACCGCTGCGCTATCTCAAACACTCTTACGCGAGAACAGTCTTGCAGGTTGTGAGCCTGGCACGACCATTCTGGACTGATTATGTTAAGCCGAGTTGACTTCATTGACCGTGTGAAAGGTGGATCCCCGATGAATGTGATTATCCATGCCGTTGTAGCCTTTTTCGTGCTGTTCGCCATTGGCACCGCCGCTGAGTCCGACGCATCGTCATTTTGTACAGTCGGACCAGTCTCAGATGCGCGCTTCGAAGCAGTTCGCGACACCGACACCCTGTGCGACTGCAACTATGTTCCGAAAACCTACAGGTCGCAGAAGGCCTGGTATGCCAGGGCAAAGGAACTCAGACTCCAGATTCTTGCGAGCGCCGGTCTTGCGCCTATGCCGAAAAAGACCTCTCTTCAAGTCAAGGTGTTCGGTACGGTGGATGGAGGAGACTACACCGTAGAGAAGGTCTATTTCCAGAGCTATCCTGGTTTGTTCGTAACCGGCAACCTCTACAGACCGAAGGGTGACGGTCCATACCCAGCGGTGCTCAATCCCCACGGCCACTGGCCGAATGGCAGGTTCGAAAACTCGGAGGCCGCATCGATTCCAGGCAGGTGCATCAACTTCGCAAAACAGGGCTACGTGGCTTTTTCCTATGATATGATCGGCTTCGGCGACAGTTGGCAAATTGCCCACAGCGCATATCCGGAGATAACCTACGGCAACGAAAGAACGATCCTGAATGGCAGAGACGCGGACTTGACAAGAGATGTCATCGGATACCGCAGAGACCACAAGCTCTGGGGAATAAGCGTGGGAGGATTGCAGCTCTGGAACAGCATCCGAGCTGTGGATTTCGTTGAATCACTGCCCTTCGTAGACAAAGGCCGGATAGCCTGCACAAGCGCTTCCGGTGGAGCAACGCAGACGTTCCTGCTTGCAGCAGTTGACGACCGCGTGAAGGTGGTCGCCCCGGTGAATATGATCTCAACGGAAAGCCAGGGAGGGTGCCTGTGCGAGACCCTTCCGGGGCTGAGACTGGACACGAACAACGTGGAGTTTGCGTGTCTGATAGCTCCAAGACCCCTGGTACTGGTTTCCGCCACAGGCGACTGGACAAAGAACTTCCCGACCCTCGGATTTCCTGCTGTGCGACACATCTACGGCCTCTTCGGTGCGGAAGAGAAGGTGTCCGTCGCCCAGTTCACAGCAGACCACAACTATAATAAGGACAGTAGAGAAGCCGTTTACTCGTGGTTTGGGAAATGGCTGCCGCAGTCTCCCCTTCCGCAGCCCGTAAAGGAGAAGCCGTTTGAAGTTGAGAGTGTAGACGCGCTTAGAGTTTGCCCGGTGATGGAACCTCCGAAGGGGGCTCTTGCCAAAGACGATCTTGTTGCAGAGCTGAGGGAGATGTTCCAGTCTCAACTGGAAGCTTGCAGGCCAACGAACTCCGGGAAACTGGCACAACTCCGGAAGACCTTTCTGCCGACACTTCGCTCCGCTCTTTCAATGCATACAAAGCCGGATGTTCGCGCAGAAGAGCGTGGGAAGGAGACTCTCACGGATTGCACCGTAACAAGACTCGTCCTGAAGGATCGGACCCGAGGCGCTCAGATTCCGGCATTCATGTTTGTCCCAAAATCTGAACGGCGTGGGGAGGCGGTACTGCTTATAGACGAAAAGGGAAAGCAGGGGCATCTTGTCTCATCGGCGGATGCTCCCGGGTCACTGGTGAGGTCTCTTCTGAAAAGTGGCCGGACGGTGTGTCTGGTAGACTGCTTTGGCACCGGGGAGCACACCGCTCCGGAAGGGTCGCCGAAGAGGGACCTGGACTTCTATCAGTTCGATACATACAACAGGACCGATACGGCGGAGCGTGTGTATGACATTATTGTCGCTATCGGCTATCTGAAGAGGAATCAGGGATCGAAGAGACTTGATCTGGTCGGTTCCGGCAGGGCGGGGCTTTGGTGCCTGCTGGCGAGGCCATTTGCCGGCTACATTAAGCGGACAGTGGCGGATGCAGCAGGTCTGGATATCTCATCCGACGCTGTTTTCCCGGATGATCTATACGTTCCGGGGCTGCGGAGGGCCGGAGACTTCCGGACTGCCGTCGCAGTCGCGGCGCCGGCGGCTCTTTATCTGCACAACACACAGGGGCTGTGGGACAGTGCCTGGGTTGAAGATGCGTACGAGTCCGCCGGTGCGACCGCCGCACTTCAGGTGAGCGAGCAGCAGGCATCGGATGACAAGATAGCTGCGTGGCTGACTCGAAAGTAGATCAGATCCTGATTGGTTGCCGTCGAAACGAATGCATGCTGATGTTCTGCGCCAGGCCGCTTGACATATGATTGTAGTGCCGGGCACAATCAAGACGTAGGCTGGACGAGATCTGCAAAGAATAGACTCGATTTCTGCGTAATATCGAAAGGAACAAAAGTGAACTTCTCTTGGATCGATACGGTTGTCGTGCTTGCCTACCTGATAGGCATAGGGATTCTGGGGGTTTACCAGGCCAAGAAGATAGCCGGCTCAGGTGATTTCTTCGCTGGAGGACGAGGCTTCAACAAGTTTATGATGATGATGCACTCTCTTGGGACAGGCACCCATGCCGACGACCCTGTGGCAGTTACTGGGGCTGCGTTCCAGAGGGGGATATCCGGGATCTGGTATACCTTCGTCTATTTGTTCATCACCCCGTTCTACTGGATAATCGCAGCAGTATTCAGAAGGGCCAGGTTTATCACCACCACAGACTTCTTCGAGGCCAGGTTCGGCCCCAGCCTTGGGATACTCTATACGGTGATGGGAATTGTGACCTTCATAGTCAGCATGGGGATGATGCTAAAGGGAACGGGCGCCATTTCTCAGGCGGTGACACAGGGGGCGGTGCCGGACTGGGTGGCGATGCTATGTATGACGGTTGTCTTTATCATCTATGGCACAGCCGGAGGACTTATAGCAACTGTTGTGACTGAGACGATCCAGGGGCTCTTGATAGTGGTGATGTCTCTTCTTCTGGTTCCCTTCGGCCTGATGCGGGTAGGAGGATTCGCGGGACTGCATAAGGCACTGGATAGCTCGATGTTCGATCTGTCAACCCCGCTGGAGCTCTCAATACCGTGGATTCTGGGAGCGTCCCTTATGAACCTGATAGGAATCGTAGCACAGCCCCACACAATGGAGGTACACTCTACCGGAAAGACCGAGTGGGAGGGACGCATAGGGGCCACGTACGGAGCGATGATCAAGCGGTTCTGTGCTATCGGCTGGACACTCACCGGCCTGACTGTGCTCGCGATGATATCAATGGGAACGCTGGGTGAGCTTGGGCACAGGGAGGAGGCTTTTGGGACTGCCATTAGAGTAATGCTACCTGCCGGATTCACTGGACTGATGCTGGCTGCAGTACTTGCTGCGCAGATGTCTACACTCTCGGCCTTCATGGTGGCATCTTCCGCACTGATCTCCCGCAACATCTACAAGAGATGGATCAGCCCTGATGCCGGCGATGCCACTATCGTCTCACTGGCTCGATGGGCGGGATTGGTCGTAGTCGTCCTGGGGTTCATCTTTGCATGGGTTGTGCCGGGAGTGGCCGATGCAATGACCATCTTCTGGACGGTGACCACGTTTACCGGACTCTTTATGTGGTTCGGGGTGCTCTGGAGGAAGACCAACTCGACGGGAGCGTGGGCGTCATTTACAGTGATGGTGCCGATATGGCTCTTATTTGGGCCTATAGGGGTAAAGCTCGGCCATCTTTTCCCTGGCGTGGAGTGGCTGGGCATCTACGGAGATAAGGCTAAGCTTCACCTGCTGTTGCTTGCATATCTTCCCCCCGGCCTCATAGCTCTTGTAATAGGAAGTCTCTTTGGCAAGCCTATGGATAAGAGGAAACTGGATAATTTTTACATGCTGCTTCGGACGCCGGTCGGGCAGGAACACAAACTCGTAGAGGCGGGTGTTGATGTGGTCTACGCCGGTCACTCCAAGGGGCATCCGTGGGAGACAAAGTATCCCCTGCTTGTCAATGTGTTGGGGTTCGTAGTGGCATTGATAATATCACTAGCCTTCTTCGCTCTGCTGTATTTTCTTGGAAACATCGCCGCGTAAGGCGTCCGAGAAATGAGTGGCAGGTTCTTTGACATAATGGCTGTTGGACTGATATACTGAAATGCGTGCTGTCAGGCCGCACAACGGATTCTGAGTGAACGTGGCGGCTGATCATCCGGCGGCCGGAACGCTGTGTATCCAGTTGTTGATGAGGTAACCACAGCCATTGAGGAAGGTAAGACCAACACTTCGAGACGTGGGCCGGGAGGCAGGTGTCTCTGTAACAACCGCATCTTACGTCCTGTCGGGCAGCGGGCACGCTGCCAGGATCGGCCCACAGACAAAGAAAAGGGTGCTTGCTGCTGCGAAGCGCCTTGGCTATGTAGGCAACTCGCTTCCAATAGCTCTGAAGCGCGGGTACACGGACACAATAGTGCTTCTGGTAGTCACATGGTCATTGGCTTCAGCTCAGGCACAACTATTGACAGACATAACCCGGTGCGCTGCCAGGTATGGATTGATGACGATCGTCAACGTTGTTAGCGAAGACGAAGAGGCCGTAGCTTTCCTTGGAGAAATCATGTCGCTCAAACCCTTCGGTCTGCTTCTGCTCTGGGACTTCGATGTCCTACCGGAGTCCGAACTGACAGATATTGCAGCGACTGGCCTGCCGGTTGTGGATCTACTGCCTTCTGGGACAGATGAGATCGTTAGCATCACGGCTGACAGAGAGCAGGGATTCAAACTTGGCACACAGCACCTGATCGCTCTGGGCCACGAGCGAATTGGTCTGCTTATTCATACGATCCATACGTGGAGATCCAGCAGCAGAAAGCTGGCTGGCTACAAGGCCGCCCTTGCCGACGCTGGCATTTGCTACGATGAAGACCTGTTAGAGGAAATCGCTGGTCCCGAGTTCGATCATGGGTATACAGGCATTAAAGCTCTGCTTGAGCGAAGACCGGACGTAACGGCAGTAATCGGCGCTATGACTGACTCCGTTGCAATCGGAGCGCTTGTTGCCGCGCAGGATAAGGGGATCAAGATACCTGATGAATTGTCCATTATGGGCTACGGCGCTCACCCGGAAGGCACTCATGTTCGTCCACAGCTTACCTCGATAGTTGTTCCCTATGGGGAGATAACGCAAGACGCCATCGAAACACTAATAACGATGCGTCAAGACGAACACTTCCGGCCTCAGTCGGCGTACAAGCCGACTGAGTTGATAGTCAGGGGATCTTCAGGCCCCGTACGCAAGCAGCCACTCCTTCAGATGAAGACCAGCCTGTCCTGACATTCGTGTTACTTCGGCCCTTTCTCCTTTCCGTAGCCCGCATATTCCGTCTCTTGAACTTCTATTTCACCGAGATCGGCGCCAAGTAGACTCAGTAATAGTCTTGCAGACACGCTCTGCTTGGGCTTGAACTCCTCGCTTTCGGCGTAACGCAGGATACGGTCCAGCATATATGACGAGGCCGGATCAGAAAGGTCCAGATTCATCGTGCAAACGATTAGACTGCCCCTTCCTACCGCAAGCTCAAACAGGTTAGACTGTTTCCTGATGTACTTGAACGAACTGACTACCTCCACGATTGGCTCGAAGGGCATGTTGATGTCATTGAAGACTACCGCCTTTCCATCTTCAAGCATCGAGTAGAACTGCCAGTCGCACCAGCCCTCGTGAGGGAAGCCGCGCAGAAGCGGATGATCAGCAATGACTGTGGCGAGATTGCCTTCCGCCCTTCCCGTTGTAGATGTGCTGAAGCTGGTAGCTAGAACGGGGAATGGCGTCGCGCCAAGCAGCACGACTCTGCCGCCAGTGGTCATATACTCAACGTCCGCTACGCTCAGTTGAGACACAACCCTGAGAGCCGCTTCCGGCTTCGCGGCAATTGCGCGCAGGCTCTTGAACCTTTCGCCGTAGGACTTGATTGCCGTCTCATCAGCGGCTGCTTCGCCTGCGAACTTAGCGTCCTTTGGGAAGACCCAGAAGTCCCAGTCGTTGACGATCTCATATTCATCTCCTGATAGCCTGGCATAAAGCGTAAGATTGAGAGGCTCAGGACTGGCCGGAGCAGAGAACTTGATGACTCCCAGCCGCTCGATCTTTCCATTCTTCAGGTTCTTGAGCGGCATCTGGCCGCGCTCGTATATCCGTCCGTTGCTGTCTGAGAGATGCCAGGTGAGACTGCCCTGCTTCAAAGGACCTTCCCCATAAAGGGAAGACATAATGTCGAACTGACAGGCACTGCCGGCCCAGAGATTTCTGTCGTTGGTGTAGTCGAGCAGGATGACGCTCTCGCCGTGGAACTTGAGCACGTCTTCGACACTTAATCCCGGCTTGAGCTCGAAGAACTCGTTCATCAACAAGCCGCAGGGGTACCCCCCGCGCACCCAGTGCTGGTCGTGGCCGCCAAGCATATCCCAGCCTGTGATGTATTTGCACTTACGTGCGGTCTCGACGTTGTTCTTGGCCAGGATCCTGGTCCAGTTGCAGGCGTTTACGTAGTATGTCCGGGCCTTATCGAGCAGCCCTTCCTTCTGGAGATACTTGCGAGTTGCTGCGTAGAGGTCCGTCCCAAGGCGAGTTCCTTCATAACGATGCTCCAGATCAAGGTCCAGATAATTGCCGCGGATGCCTAATTCGTGAGTAAGAATCGGACGCTGATAGACCTCCATCCACTTGTCAAGTTTCTTCCAGTCGCCCGCATACGAGCCATAACTGAGGTAACCCCAGGAGTAGCTATTGAACACCTGAGAGAACTCCTTGAGGGCCGACAGACGCTTCGGATTGTAAGTAAATGGCTCTGTCACCTTGTCCAGCCCCATAGCACCTTCACCATATTCAACGCTGTATAGCGCGGACTGGGGGCTGAACAGTGCGTCCGGAGCGTTCTCGCGCAACCTGGCAGCCAGTTCGCGCAGGAACTCTATAGATGCTTCATCAACCAGACCTTCGTTGCCGCAGCAGTAGATCACCACCGACGGATGTTTGCGACAGGTGCGTATGATCTGCACCCATTCCCGCTTCGCGTCGTCATCCTTTTTCGGCAGTCCGCTCGGCAGCTCCACCTGCATGAACATTCCGAGCTCGTCCGCTGCCTGCATATATTCCTCTGACGGAACCCAGGTATGGAACCTGATGAAGTTGAATCCCAGCTTACGCAGCGCGCGAATATTCTCTCGGTACGATTCCACATCCAGTGGCGGGGTGCAGGTCAACGGATAATAGTGGATCTCGCACTCACCCCTGAGCATCACCGGTCTCCCGTTGATACGAAGGGACGTACCGTCCTGAACTAGCGTGCGGAGTCCATAAGGCTGAGAGAACTGATCGAGAATTTTTTCTCCCTGACGGAGGGTAAGCTCTATGCGATAGAGTTTCGGGTCGTGGTCGGACCAGGATTTCATTCCGAAGGGCTCAGTTGTCCACGTTAGTTTGTTACCGGAGACCGGGGTGTTTCCCCTGCCCAGGATGCTGCCGTCTTTCGTGTCGTGGATTGACCAGTCAAGGGTCAGTCCCGCGGCTGCTCCTTCCGTCTCAACTTCCACATTCCACAGCAGCTTTGTGTTGGTGTCCTGTGCGTGTATATAGCAGTCGGCTATCCTGGCCGGCCCGCTTACCTTCAGGTGAACGGGTCGGTAAATGCCGGCGGTGCTGCCGGCGTAGCCAGCATTCGGAAGACCGCCACAACCCTTATGGGTGTTGCACACGGCTATCACCACTTCATTCGACTGACCCGGCTTGATCCACTTGCCGCAGGAGATCTCAAACGGCACATAGCCAATCGTGTTTTCTCCGATGAAGTGTCCGTTTACCCAGGCCCACGCATAGGTTCGCGCACTGCCGACCTGGAGCGTGACTGACTTGCCCTGCCAGTCCGCTGGCGCGTCGATGATTCTTTTGTAGTATCCTATTCCACGAAGATAAGGCAGTCCATTGTTCTCATTGAGTGGAGCCCTCCCACTCGGAAACACTATTGGCCGACCGATGAAGAATGTTGCGCTGCTCCAATTGGCGCTATACGCCAGACGATCGAGGTTGTCATCCCAGTAGCCGGGTACGGGCATCCGGGCGTCATAATCCTTCTCGGAAGGCAGGGCCGGTACCTGTACACCGCCTTCGGCCCATGTTATCGTTGGTGAATAGTAGAAATCCCAGTCCCCGCCCAGCCGGATAACCGTGGGCGCGCCCGATCCGGCAGATAAAGCCGGAACAAGTGCCGCAATAAGCAGCAGAGCGCAAAACAAGAAGGTTGCTCCATTTGCCGAAGTCACGGATCTTCGGCAGGGATCGGTGCGCGTGATGTGAGAGGTGTGTTTCATGTTCATCTCCTTTGTTAGAATACAAGCATGGCATTAGTCTCATTTTATGAGCGAGATTGCTCTGGCATATGGCCGGTGAATGCGTTCACCATACTATGTATAGCACATGGCTCAGTTGTTGTCAATAGCAAATACGGACACCCAGATCCTCCACCAATTTTGGAAGAGTAGAGTTTGGGAGGTGTCTGGGAGTAG
>JACPPP010000032.1 GCA_016190935.1 Armatimonadota bacterium
GAACTATGGAGCTATCGATGCTCATTACGAAAACCTTCAAAGTGAAATGCGCCGCGTATTCGCCACACTTGGCATCGCGACTTAACGACAACAAATTGTCGTTCGGAGGGCGCTAAGCGCCTAAGCGCCTATATCCCTTTCCGTGTTTCTGTGCTTCAGTGTTTCCGTAGATATTAATCCCTTACGTGTTTTCTGTTCCTTTCGTGCATCCTGAGCCTGACGAAGGACGTGGTTAAGAATCTGTGCGATTTGCACGTGATTTCAGTCAGAAGGGACTACTTATTGAATCGGAGCGCGTAGATATCCTTGGAACGTATTTCAACTGCGCGACGTGCGATATCATCCAGGTCGTCGTCCACGTGGAATACACGTCCATTCAGCTCTGGAGGGGCAATCTCTATCAGTTTAACGGCGGCTCTTGCGCAGTCTTCAGCGGGCCTGTTGCGGCCGGCATCGATCCATTCCTGATGAAACGGATTCCACCATCTGGCGGTGGGTGAATTGAGCTGCTGGTCGATCATATCTGTGTGGACAAAGCCGGGCGCCAGGCCGAAAACCAGCACTGACGAGCCGACCCTTTCCAGCTCCGCGGCAAGATTATCCGTCAGCCGCATCAACGCGGCTTTAGAGCAGGCGTAACTGGACACGCCGGGGTGAGGCCGGTCGAATCCGCCCCCGTTCATGTTGATGATGATGCCTTCGTTGCGCTCCATCATGTGCGGCAGGACCGAGTGGCAGTATAGCATAGGCCCGTAGAGGTTCGTTGTCACGTCGGCCCACCAGTCCTCCGGATCGACCTGCCACAGCCCGCCGTGCGCCAGGAACTGTCCGGCATTGTTGTACAGCGCATCTATCTGCCCAAACCTCTCAATAGCGGCAGCTACCATCTTGCCGACTTGATCTCTTTGGGTAACATCTGCGGGAACGGCTAAACCGCATTCCCGACCTGTCTCTTCCTCCAAGAGCGCTACAGTCTCTCGGAGTTTGTCCCGTCTCCTGCCGGAGCAAACGACGTTGGCTCCCTGTCTGGCGAACTCCAGGGCCAGCGCACGCCCAATGCCGGATCCAGCTCCGGTAACGATCGCTGTTCTACCTTTCAGTTGCATTTATACATCTCCGTCATTCGCGTTGTCCTGCTGCGCGGACTCTTTCGACAAATCCTCCCGGGGAGCAGGCGGCACGGATGTCCTGCCCCAGCACTGCGAGCGGGAAAGCCCACAGCATCGTGTTGTGATAATACTCCATACCAAACCCTCTCGTGCCGTCCACCTTGAGCAAAGCCGGTTGATCCCAGGCCATGTTTCTGGAGATAACGATATTCCTCCATGTGCGGCGAACGATTTCCAATCCAAGTTTTTCGAAATGCGGGTCTCCACTGCGCGCCATCACGGACGCCGTCCCAATCGTAGACCAACCCGGCGTGATGTACGTAGTGAAGGGGTTTGTGTCGTCCTCGCCGCCGTCGGGTCTTGCGGCCAACCTGACGCCGTGCTTCGTCGCTGCCACGTTCAGTCGCTCAAGTGCTGCCAACACCTTCAACAGGTTAGCTCGACCGATTATTGGAGGCAAGCCGTGATAGATGGCGCGCGCATCCCCGCATAACTGCTCGGTGCAAACAGTGTCGGATTTCTTTCCTGTCGCTGGATCGTTGTATAAGAAATAGGAGCCGACGTTCCCGTTCCACAGTTTCTGCTTGAACGACCGCCGCCCCTTCTCGATTAACCGCACGCACTTCTGTGCAAACTCGTCGTCCCCTGCAAGCCGGGCCATCCGCTCTGCCATCTCCAGCGTCGCCAGCCAGTAAGTGGACGCGTTGACGGCAGCGCCCTCCATAGGCCACCAGTCCATAAACTGATAGTTGAATCCGTGAACGTCCGGCAAGCCGTCATTGTCCTCATCACGTGTGAACATAAACTTCATCCCTGCCTTGACGGATAGATACCATTCTTTAAGGATCGCGTCGTCTCCTGTCGATAAGCGGTACCGATCCAGCAAGTTTACGTAAGCCGGACAATCCATGGCTCGATACTGATCGAACCACGGCCTGTCCGGCTCAGTGCCCGGCCCGAATCCGGCCAGAGTCTGCCCCGTTGGTCTCTGGTGGCGCTTGAACGCTTCCAGCGCCCTGAGCGCCAGTTCGGGAAAGAGCAGGCTCACAGGCCACTCGCCAAACTCGTGGTTCCACACGCAGCACTGCTGTGGACAGGAGAGGATGCTGTCGGTTACACTAAAGAACGCTTCTTTGCCCCACCAGTGGTCGGGGTCTGGACTCTTCACCAACAGGCTTTGTTGAGGCAGGACGGCCAGGATGTTGATAAGAGCATCTTGCAGCCAGCCCGGCAGCCTCTTTTCGGAGTAAACCACCTCTTGCCAGGAAAGGATTCGTTCCAACAAACTGCGGTGATTCCGCGCGAGATACTGCGCTGCATCGACTGCGCTCTTAAGCCGCGCTGCGTACGCGTGCATATACGGGTTTCCCGCCTGCGCACTGTTCCACTGTTCGGGAGGTGAAGTTGACTTCCAGTATGGCGCATACCAGGCTAAGATGAACCTTAAGGTCTTGCTCTCACCCGGCTTGAGCGTGAGGTCTGCCGCAACTGAAGAACCCGTCTCCTTGGAACCCGGCGCTGGCAGTATTTCAGATATTCCGTTCCACGCCCTTGCGTCCGCGCCCAATGCTCCGCCGAATCTCACCGAATTGTCACCTATTATGCCGAGAGCGCAGCCGCGCTCGAAGCCATTCCGCACGGCGCTGACGGACACACCTGTGAACCCCCTCTTAATGTGCTCGCGTCGCACATTGACCAGATCGTTCTCTGGATCGACGGGGTCTCCCTCCAGCAGCCGGGAAAATACGTCTGCCTTGAACCAGCAGAACAGGCCGTCGATTCCGTTGGGAGTAGCCGGGGTCGAAGGCTCCACATAGGCTGTGGCAAGGTTATACTTCTTCTCTAGATGAGAACCGACTGCTTGAGTTTCAGAATCCGAGAGCGCACGGTTGTAGATAAGCACATCGCCTACGACCATGTTCGGCGAGTAGAACGCGGCATAATCCGCCAGAGCGGGCCCGCTGTGGGAGATGTTGGGTATGCTCGAACTGCTGGACTGGCTTAGCTGCTGCTTTTCCCCATCTATCCAAATATCCGTTGTTCTATTAATCGGGCCGGGGATCCTCCTCACGCAAATGATGGCGGGCTTGCCGTAGTGCTTTCTGAACGAACCATCAGCCGTTACAGCGCCGCAGCCCGTGGACCAGTCGAGCTTCGTAGTCCACACCAGCCTATCGGTGGCAGTTTCAATGGCGACCGCGGACCCTTCTCCCCCGGTGCCTCCACCCCAACTGATCGGACAGATGATCGGGTTCATGTAAGGCTGGAAGTTCAGCCTGTTTATTATTCCGGCGAAGAAGATGGTGAAGGCCGGGTCGCCACTCAGCGCTTCACCGGGTTTGTTTTCTCCCACAATCGGTAACTTATAACGAGAGTCGGCTCCATTGCCGATAAACCGCACGCCGGGCCGGCCGTTAATGGCGTTCCTGCTGTAGGTGCGGGTCGGAACCGCGTTCTCCACGCCGTTGAAGCTGAAAGCAGCCGTAACCTTATGCTTCACGCGGTCACTGTTGCGCAAGCGCATCTCAAACACCGCGCCGGGCGTGTTCGAGGAATCAGCGTCACCGGGCAAAAACGGACTCCAGGCCCGCATGGAAACCCTCACCGGATCGTCTGTGTCGAACTGTATATCCGCTGCCGGGTAGTGGCCCCAATAGTCGATGTTTTTGACTCCGCGGACACCCTCGACTCTCTCCAGCGACAGAATGGTGGTCTCCCCATCGACGGCTACAGCAGCGAAAGGCAGGCGAAGTGCGGGCACGTGCTTCCTGTCCAGGCCGAAGTCGGCAAAAAGCGACGGATCTTCTTTAGCATAGGCGACCATCGCCACGGCCCTGCGTTCAAAGAACTGGTTGAATATCGTGCTTGCGTAGTCGAGCGTGCCGTCGGTACCGAGGCTGATGAACCCCGTCCCGAGACCTCCCAGCGACATACCCGGCAGCATATTACCGCCCCGGTAGATGACACCGGTAACGGGAACGGAGAGGCCGTCGGCACGGAAGGTTACCCATTCACGCTCAGTCAATCCTTGAGGGAATAGCCTCGGTCTGACAGCCGACGAGTTCAATTCCGCAACAAGTATTGCGGTTATGCAAATTACAAAGATGGCTATACGCTTCATGTCTCTAAACTATTGGTTTTTCCTGACCACCCATACGACATTTTAGCATTCATTACTTAACCTGTTCTATACATCCTCTTTGAAATCCTTCAGTGGAAAAAGATCTGATTTCCAGTTTTCCTGACAGCAGTTGGGCGTGAGCGGCGAGGAGACTCTTGTCCAATCTACCGGGGCGGTGAAACGGGAAGGAGATGTATGCAACGAATGATGACACTTGGAGGTCGGCAGACGGCAGCGCGTGGTATACTATAAGATGACGGTATCGCAGAGAAGTGAGAGGTTATGATATGAACTGGATGAAACTGTACCTTTGGACATCATTGTTTGCTGCAAGCTTATTGCTCGTCAATGGAGCTTCAGCAGGTGATGCTGGAGTGCGCAAAGTATTCACGAAACTGGACGCCAGGTCACCTGTACCAAAAGCGCTCGGGGTGTCAGATTGATCCAGATTGGGCCAGATGGCATACCTAAGAGTATACCAGTAGAACTCGTTTCAACCTCCTATGAAACGGAAATATCCGCTGTCACGGATGGTGTAGTCAAGAAGAAATGGGATGGATTCAAACGCACCTACGAGTTGCGCTCTATAGACCCAAGGCTCCCGTACAAGTGGGTCATGTGGAGTTCAACTCCCTTGGGACGGTTCAGTTTGTGCAGCTACCCGAATGGCGAAAGCTACCTGGCTTGGGTACGCCTACATCTCGTGGAGTTTGTTAACGTGTCGAGTCCCCGAACCGAGGCTGAAGCGACCGAGTACTTCCTCAACAGAGACGAGAGCGATCTGACGGATCCTTACAGACCAGTAGCGGTGAATGTGTGGGGCCTTATCGAGGACCGAGATTCGCATACACGTTTCCAGGACGCTTTCTTCCTGTCGATTGACGTTTTATCTGTCGCCAAGGACAGGGACGGCAATTGGACGGTGCAGATAAAGGGGCCGAACTCGGAGCGGGTCTACACGATTGTCCAGGATGCTGCCGTGGAAAGAGGTTGGCGGCTGGCTGAGTAACAGTTTGTGGAACCAGCCTATTGTGCTCTTACTGCACTACGGCGCAGAGTTGGCCACGTCTCTCGTACTGGCAAGCGAGAGGTTCTCACGTGAAGGAGGTCCTAATATGAGTTGGAAAAAACTGTGCCTTTGGGCATCATTGCTTGCTGCAAGCTTATTGCTCGTCAATGGAGCTTTAGCAGGTGATGCTGGAGTGCGCAAAGTATTCACGAAACTAGACGCCAGGCTGCCTCGGCCACAAGTGCTCGGGGGTGTCAGACTGATCCAGATTGGGCCAGATGGCATACCTAAGAGTATACCAGTAGAACTCGTTTCGACCTCCTATGAGACGGAGATATCCACTGTCGCAAAAGGTGTTGTCAAGAAGAAATGGCATGGCCACATTGCCGCCTATGAGTTGCGCTCTATGGACCCAAAGCTCCCGTATACGTGGGTAATGTGGAGTTTCTCGGCCTTGGGTCGGTTCACTTTGTTCAGCTACCCGAATGGGGAGAGCTACCTGGCTTGGACAAGTTTTTCGCTTCTAGAGTTCGTTGATGTGTCTCATCCACGCGATCTTGATGGCGCAGCCGAGTACTTCCTCAACAGAGACGAGAGCGATCTGACTGATCCTTCCAGACCTGTGTCAGTGAATTTGCGGGGCCTCATCGAGGAGCGAGAGTTGCGCACACTTTACCGGAGCCCCTTCTTCCTGACGATCGACATTTTATCTGTTGCCAAGGACAAGGACGGCAATTGGACCGTGCAGATAAAGGGGCCGAACTCGGAGCGGGTCTATACGATTGTCCAGGATGGTACCAAGGAAAGAGGCTGGCGGCTGGCGGAGTGACAGTTCTGTCCTCCCTCGGCCTTATTCCGATCTGCGATATGTCTATCGGCTGGAAACCTAGCTGAAAAGCTGGTGATTCGGGCCTGAGTCGGTAGTCGTCCCCTTTAGGGTCTACAAAGAGCGGATCAGCAACGATGGAATGAATATCATGGCCGTGCCTCCGCCAGTCTTCAAGGGATGCAAAGATGCTGCCGGGAGGGGTCACCCGGCCGTCCTGGTTGTGAATAATATACCTTCCGGCGGTGTTGAAGAAGATGTTGCGGTCACATTCGTCCATACACTCGGTGGTGTAGTTCCAGAAACCGTACAGGTTCGCTTCATCTGGGTCGGTGTTGGCCCGGCGGGTCATGTATGTGATGTTGCGGCTAATCCGGTTGCCCTTGTACAGATTGTGGATGCCCTCCGGGCGACCCACCAGGCCGTTTGAGAGGTGTATTCCCTCAAAGCAGTCGATCATCACGTTATCCTCCAGAATATTCTTGCTGCCACCGTGAACAACGATCCCACCGATTCGAGGACGAACGATGATGTTGCCTTGAACGACACAGTTGCTGGCATAGTCATCGAGGTAGAAGCCCCAAGATCCCGCATTGGCTATGTAGTTGAATCTCATAATGTGTCCGACTCTGGGAACGTCCTCAATGACGCGCGCCTTGCCGTCGGTCGGGCTGATCTCGAACTCGTCCATCCAGGCATTGATGGCAGCGCTGTCGTTCAGGACAAGGCACACGCGGCGGATATCGTTGTACTCGACGATGTTCCGCCCGAAGCTGTTGGCGCCAAGGTTGATGGCATGATGCGGCAGGTCGTGGATATCGTTGTGAGCAATCAGGTTTCGGTCGCTCAACCCGGCCGATACTGCTGCGGTGTAGTAGAGCAAGACACCTGTGTGGTAGAAGTCGTTATCGGTGATCTGGTTAGACACAGGATGGCGCTCTTTCGTGCCGAACAAGCAGACACCGTTCGCGCCGACATAGCTGAACTTATTGCCGCATATCTTGTTTTCCAGGTTGTAGCCCTCAAGATAGATGCCGTTTCCGCCGACGGCGTAGAAGTGGCAGTTCTCGATTTCACAGAACCTTGCGTCTTTCAGATGCGTAGTTTCGCCGCAGTATTTCCATCCTGGGATGGGAAACATGGCTCCGTATCCTTCGAGGCCGGCACGATGGTAATTGTCGCCGCTGGTTGTCTCAGTGAACGTAAGTCCGCTTATCTTGATATGGGAGGCGCCATTTAGGTCGATGAGGCAGTCGAGCCATGGGATCACTGCCTCTGAGTTGAATGTCAGCTTTTCCTTCGGCCAGAAGTAGACAGTCCCCTCTTCTGAGTCCAGACACCATTCCCCCGGCTGGTCGAGTTCCTCCAGCAGGTTCTCCACGAAGAAGCGATTTCCGGGCCGAAGCGGCATCCGCTGATATCTCTCGAAGTTGTCTGCTCCTCCGCGAAAGACTTCGTGAATGAGCGTCACGACCCTGTTGTCCTCCCCCGGAGCTCTGCGGGTGGAGGCAATCGGCACAATGTTGTTGCACCACCCGACGAAGGGCATCACGTTTACCTCACCCTCCTGCGGTTTAGACCAATGGTGCGTAAAACGGCCTTTGTATCTGAACGCTATATGGTCTCGGTTTCCAAGCTCGTCGGGGCCTTCTATGGTCGCCCAGCCGCCGGAGAGAGGATTCTTGGGATCGTAGTTCGGCCATCGGGCCCGCCTCTGCAGCTTGCCGTTGAATGTCATTTGCCTGGCCTTGATCTTGCCGTCCTTGCCGCCGGGCAATTCTCCCTGGAGAATCTGGCCCTTGTAAGGCTTCCAGTTGATCGCCATCTGCCCGCCGCTTAGAATCGGCTTTTCGCCTGGATAGGCGGCGTAGGTGACTGGAAACTCCGAGGTGCCGCTGTCTTGCTCTCCGAGGACGAGCGTCTGATGCATAAAATACTTGCCGCCCCTGACCAGAACGGTGATCGGCCTGTCAATTCCGCGGTTCCCCTCGTAGCCCCTCACTGCATCGCGAGCCTTCTGCAATGTGGCGAAGGGCCTATTCTTTGTGCCAAGATTTCTGTCGCTGCCATCGGTAGATACATAGAAATAAACGTGCTGCCGCTGTGTAGCTGCAGCATCTGCCACCGCCACAGGGACGAAAGATGGAAACAGAAAAACGGTCAAGAGAACGACTTTAGTCAGGTGCTTGCAATTCGTCAGCCTCATCTCTACCTGACTGACTCCGCAGACCAGGATATAGTGCACACTGGCTCCACCTCCACATACTTACGCACCCGCACGTCGTCGAAGGCGGCAAACGTGTCGAAGGTGGATAGCCCAACCTTGAGGTCTGTGCGATTCACAAGCTCAGGAATGCTGGTGCAACTGCCGATAAGCTTGCCGTCGAGATATAGAGTATTCTTGTCGCCCTTTACCACTATCTTCCAGTTATGCCACTTGTCGTCGCATATATTATTCGCGCCGACATTGGTGGCGCCGAGCGGCCATTGCCAGCCCGGAGGAATTGCGGGGTTCCTGAACTCGTGATACCAGGTTGTGGTATTGTCATAGAGCCAGAAGCGGGCAAATGTGGTGCGGTCAATGTGCCTGACGACCGGCATGATCTGGTAAGACGGTCCTGCATATTTGCGAGCCTTGAACTCGAAGATGTAGCCCTCGGCATCGCTGAGCGATACCGAATCCACGATCAGCGGATCGTAGTTCGACTCGTCGTCTGACATCTTAAGCTGCTTGCCTTCGACCGAGCCGAAGAAGGATCCGGTGTCCCATTTTGCCAAAGGAGGATTGTTGAGCATCCTGTCCGCCAGATCGTTCCACGTGCCGTCGAATGTTGCAAGCCCGAACTGGCTCTGCGTGCCGCAGTAATAAAGCCAGAGCTTTCCGTTGTGCTCGACGATTGCTGTATCGGCGATCTGCTTTGCGCACTGAACATCAGTCGTGCCCAGACCGCGCTCCCAGGGCCGGGTGTGGCTGATCTGCGGGTTCTTAAAGCCGCTTTCCCAGTGGATCAGGTCCTTGCTCCAATGGGCTGAGATGTTGAGCGGCCCCCCGCCTCGGGCCTCGGAGTGCCAGCAGAAGTAGGTGTCCCCGATCTTCTTTACGAACGGGTCACCCTCGCATCTGGGCGGGATCGATACTCCTGCGCCGTCGCCCCACTTCGTCCAGTGCAGCCCATCCTCTGAGGTTGCCAGAGCCAATCTGTCTTCGGTGTTGATCAGCATCTTCCAGACCCCGTCATCGTCTACGAACACTGCGGGATTGTGGTAGCCGGTCTCGCGCGGTTTTTCCGGGGTCAGCACCTTGGTCTTGTCCCCCCAATGGATTCCATCTTTTGAAGTCCACCTGAGGATGCTGCCGTCCCCCTGCTCGACGTTGCTTGCGAAGTGATAGTAGGCGCCCTTGTGCTTGAGCACAAAACAGCGGGATACGCTGTCAGGCCAGACTTCGGTTATCAGCGGATGCACCGGATATCTTGTCCAGTGTATCCCGTCTTTTGATGTTGCATAAGCCAGGCCATTCGCCAGGCGCTTGCTCTTGCTCTGCCAGGGCGCTTCTTCAGTCGTATACCACATCTTGAAAATATTGTCCTCGAATATGACGGACGGTTCGCACAATACCGATCTGAGATGCCGGTGGGCATCGGGATGCTTGCGGTCCTGAGAAGGGGTATAGACCGGGCGGTTTACCGGCTTATCCCAAATGCCGTTATTGAAATCATCAAAGAAGTCGAAGACCTCTTCCCCGTTACTGAGCGATTTGGCTTTGGGATTTCCGTAGTACATCACGATTTTGTCGGCGCCGGGGACAGGTATTTTTACCCATATTTTGGACGTGCCTTTGTTGTCCCAAGACTCCACCCAGTGATTGAGTAACGTCTTCCCGTCCGAGATCGTAAACCGGAGGTCTGATCCGTCTGGGTTAGTACCTCGATACGGTTTCCCCATAGTCTTTGTAGCGAGAGTTACGGCTACTGCCGTATCCGCCCTCCGCGTGGCAGGCTTGAGGGTAATTGTTCGTTTGAATTTCCACTCTCTGGGTACCAGAGCAGTCTTGCCACCAGCAGCATTCGTTTGCGTGCCTGGTCCTCCGAAAATCAAAGCCAGAGCGGACAATAATACCGCTGTTCTAAAGTAATTTTTCATAACCTAAAACTTCTCCTTCTTAATTATCGCGGGACTAAGTAAGCTCCGCTCATCATAGCGAGACGGCTTTCTAGTCACGAAGGCAGGTGCTGCCCATCTAACACGAGATGGTACCCACCGTTTGCTTTACCTCCTGAACCGCTGA
>JACPPP010000130.1 GCA_016190935.1 Armatimonadota bacterium
GAAGAGGACTTCCACCTCTCTAGCCATGCACGCTCACAGGCGCACATCGCCCCAGCCCGATGGACCGGGCCGGATTGCAAATCAGCACTGTCGAAAGTTCGATATCTACCACCTGAAACACGTCCTTCGACAAGCTCAGGATGCACGAAAGCCACGAAGGCCACGAAAGCTGTGTATGAAAGACTGGTGGACAGCCCGGGAGACATATCAGGTTGGGCTTTTCGTGTCATTCGTCCTTTCGCGCCTTCGCGTTTCAACATGCACAAGGACAACTTTCGACAGTACTGATTGCAAATCCGCCCGAGCAAGTACTTAATCTAAGTTAGAGTGTTCGGAAATCTGAGACTATGTCATGCGGCCAGGTCAAGTTCGTCGCGATAGGTCTCGATCAACTGTGAAATCCTGCCGGATGCCACAAGTTCGTGGAGTGAGTTTACGATGAGCGGATCGAACTGGCTGCCGGCTAACCCCTGCATCTTCCTGACTGCATCGGCAGTTGATAAGACTGCACGGTAAGGTCTTTCGCTGGTCAGCGCGTCGAACGCCTCCGCGGCGGCAATAATTCGGGACGCCAGTGGAATGGTCTCTCCTTTCAAGCCATCCGCGTAACCGCAGCCGTCGAACATCTCGTGGTGATGCCTTACGATTTCAGCTACGTGGACGAGCTGCGGCGCCTTTGCAAGAATCTCAGAGCCCATAATGGCGTGCTGACGAACGATCATCCGCTCCTCTTGGGTCAGCTCCATCGGCTTTTGAAGAATGTAGTCGGGGATAGCAATCATACCGACATCATGAAGCAGAGCCGCCATCCGCAGTGTGTTTGTTTCTTCAACCGATAGATTGAGAGCCTGGCCTATCGCAAGAGAGTATAGCGCGACTTTTTGGGAGTGTCCGCGAGTGCTGGGGTCGCGCGCATCGACGGCTGCTGCGAGCGCTCTTACTGCAGACAGGCTTCCCTCTCGCATCGAAAGATGTATTACGGACGGATTCCGAATATCTCGAGGCTCGTCCCCCGACAGCGCGGCGTATGATCTAACAATGTTTCTGGACGCGTGTTTTGCTGCGAAAAGCGCCAAATCTGCGGCCATTATGAGCTCGTCCGCGCGTCGGGCGTGATCTGGAAACACAGCCACACCAACGCTAACGGTGAACCGCAGAGTCACCCACCTTGCCCCTCGGTCCCTCGGACCGGATACTCTAGCCTCGAAAACTCTCTCCTCCACCTGTCCCCTTATGCGCTCGGCCACGACCATTGCACCTTCCAGGTGTGTTTCCGGCATGATTACAATGAACTCCTCGCCGCCGTATCTGGCTATAATATCTGTGTTTCTGACAGTCTCCCCAAGCAAGTGAGCGATCTGCTGCAGCGCCTGATCGCCCACCTGGTGACCAAGCTCATCATTTATGTGCTTGAAATGGTCTATGTCGATAAGCGCCGCGGAGAGCGGCCTGCCGTAGCGCTCGGCGCGAACGATCTCCTGCACCAGCCGTTCCTGCAGGTAACGGTGATTGTGCAGCCCTGTAAGCCCATCGATCTGTGCGCTCCGGGCCAGCATCGATATTCGCATCTGCAGCGCAGCTAGGAGAGCAGTCAGCAGACTGGCAATTATCAGGGCCAACGAGCGCAGCCTGGCAAACCTCAGATTTGCCAGAATGGTTATCCTCGGTGTGCTGGTTACCAGAGCGGCTACATGGTTTCCGTTCCAGTCTTCCAGCCGCTGCCAGGCGAAGATTCGGCTGTTATCCCTGCTGATTTGCAGCACTGCGCCGCCCGTCCGAGCGGCCTTTCGGAACGCTCGCTGTCTTCCTTCGGGCAGATCATTTTCGCCAAATCTGCCGGAAGCGGATATCAACCGCCCGTCCATACCAAATATTGCAACATCAAGGTCAGCTATATTGGCAAGAACCGAGAGCGATGATTTGTCGAGCAGTTGAGCGAACGTCAGCGCGCCTTCCGTCGGTCCTTTCCCGGGTGATCCTGGCGCCGGCGCCGTTGCTACGAGGTAAATGTTGGTTCCTGCGCGAACGATGCCCTTGGTACAGACACCGGCCAGAGCAAATCTAAGGTGCCAGCTCCCAAGCAACGCTTGTTTGAGCGGACCGGTCAGCCCGAAGGAAACGACTACTCGCAAGTTTGCATCGGTCAGTATGACTGCATCGACATTGGAGTGCTTCGGAACCCGCTCCGTCAGGTTGTCGCGGAGCAACCCAGGTTCCGGCGACTTCACCACCTGGTACGCGTAGTCCGAAGTCGCGTAATCCGTGAGGTGATTATTAAGCCATACGGTTTTCTGATGCAGAAGCGACATGCAGATTTGCATGTCCCGCTTTCGTTCCGCCGCTTCCTGAGCCTTGAACTTGTTGATAACAATCTGGTGGCTTGCTAACGCGTAAGCGGTCAGCAGAATTGCAACGACTACGAGAAGCAAGTTTATCGAAGCTATCTCGAGCTTAAGTCGTTCGCAGTTCATACGGCTGTTGCTTATGGTAGTGATTGGCCTTTTGAACACAGTCACAGATGGTTTATCTCATCAAGTATTCTGGTCGGGTAAGCCGCTGCAAAGACAGATTCTGTCAAAAGCCAGCCGCACACGCGCCGGGGCATCGGAATCTCGTATCCAACACCACACCCTTGCTAGAACCAGTTAATGAATCCTCATTGTTATCTTCCATAAGAAGGGGCAGAGTTCAACAAACTGCTTCAGGTTTTTTTCAAAGCATTTAGCACTTGGGGACGTCATCCTGCTTGGCATAGTCAATCGAGGCGATCACGTGAGAGGATTTGTCCCAGGGGTCTGTAAGCTGCTGCTGATCAACTGCTGAGAAGATGATGTCGAAGTCCTCGTTGAACCAGCGCAGCATCTTCTGGTAGACTGCTTCGATCTGTTGAGGTGGAGGTTCGTGCAGAACTAAATGCCTGAAGCGTCACGTTACGCTTCGGGCCCCAACACAACAATTGCTAAGGGGACATTTTCCCTTTGCAGTTAAACGGACATATTGCCTTTGCTACAACAGCGTGGTGGCTTGCTTCGGGTGCGCCACGAACTTATGACAAGTATTGCCCGCACAACTTATGCTGTCGGGGTTCACGGCTGCCCTAATGGGGAATTATAGAAGTAACGCCACAATAACCGGCCGTGGGCCGGCTTCGGAGTGTATTGCAATGACATCTACGGCTTGGTTCGTCGCCCTGTTCGTGATGGCTGGGTTGCCGGCGTTCTCGGCAACGCAGCTTGCTACAGTGCGAGTCGCTAGCGGGCTCGTGCGGCCCATTTGGGTCACTCACGCGCCCGCTGACACCGCACGGATATTCGTGATCGAGAAGCAGGGTAGAATTCGTATCCTGAAGAACAACACCCTGCTTGCGACTGCGTTTCTCAACATCGATCCCATTGTGGGCGGGGGCACTACCGACGCCTCAGAACAGGGCCTACTGGGACTTGCGTTCGACCCCGGCTACGCGAGCAACGGCTATTTCTACGTTCACTACACGGACAATAGCGGGAACATAGTGATCGCACGTTACCACGTTTCCGCGGACTCCGACGTTGCGGACTCGTCAAGTGCGCTCATACTGCTGACCGTGCCGCACCCCGTGAACACAAACCATAATGGCGGGTGGATAGCCTTTGGTCCGGACGGCTACCTCTACATAGCCACGGGCGATGGCGGGAGCGGGAATGATCCTCCCGGCAACGCTCAGAACACCACAGTGCTACTTGGGAAGCTGCTCAGGATCGATCCGTCAGGTGACGGCTTTCCGGCGGACCCATCCCGTAACTACAAGATCCCACCGACCAACCCATTTGCCGCACCGGGCGACCCTGGGGCAGACGAGATATGGGACTACGGTCTTCGCAATCCGTGGCGGGACAGCTTCGACCGGCTGACAGGCGACCTGTGGATAGGTGATGTAGGACAGTCGGCCCGCGAAGAGGTCGACTTCGAGCCGGCGGGATCGGGCGGTGGACGTAACTACGGGTGGAGATGCATGGAGGGCTTCACTTGCACCGGGCTTACCGGCTGCACCTGCAACTCCGCAGCCCTGACGCTGCCCATACTGGACTACGACCACGGCTCCGGCTGCGCCATAACCGGCGGATATGTCTACAGAGGCGCGGCAATTCCGGACTTGCAGGGTACCTACTTCTACGCCGACTACTGCAGCGCGAGGATATGGTCCTTACGCTACAGCGGCTCAATAGCCGATTTTACGGAGCGCACCAGCGAACTTGCGCCCGGCTTTGGGCTGTCGATAGGCTCGATTCCGTCGTTCGGCGAAGACGCAGCAGGGGAACTCTATATCTGCGACCAGAACGACGGCGAGATCTACAAGATCGTCCCCGCAACGCCAGGCGGAGCCAAGTCCGGACCGAACGGCGCACCGTATACCGTCAAGAACACCATCGTAACAGCGGCCTTCCCCGACTTTTTCTATATGGAATTGCCGGACCGCTCGTCCGGCATACGGGTCGCGCGAACGGCGCATGGTCTGTCCGTCGGTGCCATCGTAGCTGTTACAGGCGTGCTCGGCACGACTCCAAATGGCGAAAAGTACCTCGATGCTTCCGCCCGCGCGCCGACCACATCGGGCGCCGGCAGCATTAGCCCGCTCGACATGAACAACCTGTGGCTCGGCGGGACAGACTGGCTTTACGACACTTCTACGGGCGCCGGCCAGAGAGGTGTCGCAAGCGGCGTCGGCCTGAACAACATAGGACTGCTCGTGCGAAGCTGGGGAAAGGTTACCCCCATCGACCCGCAGACGTTTATGATCAACGACGGTTCGGACGTTCCCGTGAAATGCATCCTACCGGCGGGTGTGACGTTCGACCCGGGCTGGACCTACGTCGCGGCTACCGGGGCGATGTCGTGCGAGAACGTAGCTGGACAACTCCAGCGCGTGATACTGGTAAGGCAGAGCTCGGACGTCAGCACGCATTGACCGGAGACCGGAAAGTCTCAGGCCAAGGTGCTTGGCGCTGCGAGCGTAGCCTTCGTTCAATTTCTCGCACGTTCGACTCCCGAAGACAGGATTTTCCCTCTACTTGGTCTTCTTCTCGTGGTTGTGCTTTGGCGCGGGCATCAGTCGGACCGTTTTCATAACGTCGCCCTTCTGGATTTTCTTGACGACATCGAGCCCTTCCGTCACGCGGCCAAACACGGCATACTTCATATCAAGGAACGATGCCGGAGCAAGCGTGATGTAGAACTGTGAAGATGCGCTGTTGGGGTCCGCAGTTCGTGCCATTGCAACAACGCCTGCGGCATCGTGCTTCAGCTTGGGAGATACCTCAAGCTTTATCGTCTTTTCGGAGCCGCCGCTGCCGTTACCTTTCGGGTCACCGCCTTGAATAACAAACCCGGACTCCACCCGATGGAACGTCAGACCGTCGTAGAACTTGCGCTCAACCAACCCCACAAAGTTCTTGGTCGTTATAGGCGCATCCTTCTCGTAGAGGGCAAACTTTATTGTGCCTCTATTGGTCTCCACGACCACGCAACGGCCGGTTGCCAGCCCGTCTTTCTTCGTCTCGCAGCAGTTGGAAGCATATACCGCCCCGGCTGCCACGATAGCCAAAATTACACCGAAAACAATACTCCTCATTTGCATTACCTCACCTCAGTTATTTCCAGATTATGCCGACTTATTCACGAGCGTCGGCAGGCTTCGGCATCCTTCGTGCTTCGACAGGCTCAGCATGGCTCAGGATGCGCGAAAA
>JACPPP010000132.1 GCA_016190935.1 Armatimonadota bacterium
AGCCGGGATCAAGATGTACGATGGCCGGGGAGATTCCTCCCCGGCCCGGGTGTGGCGGATATTCATCCGCTGGCGGCTGACAGCTTCTTCCGCGCAATCTTCTGATGGCCGGGGCTATCCGTCCCCTGCCGGGGTGTGGCGGATATTCATCCGCTGATGGCTGACAGCTTCTTCCGCGCAATCTGTACAATCCGCGTAATCCGCGTTTCAAAATCCGAAATCCGAAATAACAGGAGATACTTCTAATGGAAACCGTGCTGTTGCGCAATTTTATTAACGGCGAATGGATCGAGTCGGCGACAGGAAACCTGCTCGAACAACGAAACCCGGCGGACCTTTCGCAGGTCACCTCCAGGTTCCAGAGATCGAGCAGAGAGGAAGCCAGGGACGCCATTGAGGCGGCCCAGGATGCATTCATAGAGTGGAGCGGAATGCCCGCGCCGAAGCGCGCGGAATTGCTGTCAAAGGCACTCGCCGCAATCGTCCGCCGAAGGGAAGAGTTTGCGAAGGTCCTCACGCACGAGAACGGTAAGACCATCCGTGAGTCACTGACCGAGATCGACTCCGCAATAAAGGAGATGGACTGGCAGATAGCGGAAGGAAGGCGGCTCTATGGCGAGACAATACCCTCAGAGCGCGAGGGGGTTTTCGCCTACAGCTTCCGCCAGCCGCTCGGGGTTGTGAGCATCATAAGCCCCTGGAACTTCCCTTTCAACGTGCCCGGCCGCAAGTGCACGCCTGCGCTTATGGCCGGGAATACGCTTGTCCTCAAGCCCGCAAGCCTCACACCCCGAACCGGCGTCTGTTTTGTGGAGGCGTTCGAGGAGGCCGGGCTGCCGCCGGGAGTCATAAACCTCGTCACAGGCGATGGATCGACCGTCGGCGATGAGCTGGTGATAAATCCGAAGATCCGAGCTATATCCTTCACCGGCTCGACTCCGGTCGGCATGGGCATACATAAGAAGGCCGCAGAGACCCTGGCGAAGACTCAGCTTGAGATGGGAGGAAAGAACCCGATTGTGGTCCTGGCAGACGCCGACCTCGATGCGGCGGCGGATGCCACGGCCCTTGCCGCCTATGCCTGCGCCGGACAGTGGTGCACCTCGACCAGCCGGGCTGTGGTCGAAGCGAACGTCTTCGAGTCATTTCAGCAGAAGGTAGCAGACAGGGTGGCGGGAATGCGCGTCGGAAACGGGCTAGACCCGAACTCCAACATGGGGCCGGTTTGCGGCGAAGCGCAGTTCAGGGACATCCTCCGCTACATTGAGCTAGGTATCAGCGAGGGAGCAAAGCTGGTTGCGGGGGGTAGACAACTGACCGAGGGCGAGCTTGCCAGGGGGTGTTTTATAGAGCCTACAGTCTTTAGCGACGTCACTCCCGACATGAAGATAGCCAGAGAGGAGATATTCGGCCCTGTACTGGCGATGATCAGAGTCGATGACTTCGAGCAGGCTGTCAAAGTCGCAAATGCCGTCGAGTTTGGGCTTTGCTCCTCAATCTACACATCTTCTATTGACAAAGCGTTGACCTTCATCGAGCGGACAGAGGTTGGCCTTACGCACGTCAATATGCCATCCGCGCACAAAGAACCGCAGCTTTCGTTCGGGGGGATCAAACATTCCGGGGCCGGTCTGCCCGAGGCCGGGAAGACCGGGATCGAGTTCTTCAGCCAGCACAAAGTGGCCTACATCAAGTACAGATAGCGTGTCTGTCGTGGACTTAGGTAACAGGTAACAGGTAACAGAGTGTCTTCCCATACCCCATGAACCTTACCAACACCTAACACCCAACACCCAACACCCAACACCCGCTGACGGCTGAAAGCTGACTGCTGAGAGCTTCTCCCCACGGGGGTTGCGCCGGCGCGCCCAGGGAAAGGACTAGGGAGGCGCGCCAGCGCCGTGCAGTGGGCAGTGGAGCTAGTTTGTTTTCCTTCGTCTGAATGCCATTAGTCCGGCAACGAGGCCCGGACCGAGAATCGCGAGCGAGGAGGGCTCAGGAACTGTGCAGATAGTATCGACGACTATCTCTTCTATGTTCGTTGAGCCGGGGAAAACAAAAGTCAGCACCTCCCACTCAGGGTTGGGGTGGATTTCAAACAACCAGTTATAGGTGTACCAGTTGTCGTAGGGGTGCTGCCAAATGGTCGCTGGCGAGCTTACATGTCCAGGCGGATTCGAGGTCGGCACGGTGCCGCCATAGGGTCCCTTGTCTGAGGTGATCTGCACGAAGACCAGCTTTACCCAGTTATGCACTGGCTGGTTTGGGATAAGAATGTTGAGATGATTAGGCTCACCTTCGTCACCAATGTGCAGAGTCGGGATCACTTCTTGGTCCGGTCCCGGCACCATGTCCGGATAATGTGCAGCCACCCCGCCGGTCGGGCCTTCCACCCAGAGTTCCGCGGTACCGTAATCGTTGTGAGAAATGTTTGGTGTAGTCGGATAGTGCCCAGTGGTGCCGCTCTCGTAATGTGGAAATTCCCAGGCCTGGTGGGTAGTACCGGCATCGCCGCGGTTCCAGTGTCCGTCCCAGCGATCCCAGTAGTCGCGGGCGAAGACACACTGCACACTCGCCACAAGGACAACTACTGTCAACCAGATAAACAGCTTGCGGTGTTTTATCATTCTTTTCTCCTTCCTTCAAACTGCTGACGATCTGCGGCCGCTTACTGCCCGAGAAAGTCTGCACCCCCGCATGGGAAGCGGACCCGTCCGCGCCAGCTTATCTATAACCAGTATAACCCATTTTCGATCCTTGTGTATGATTTAAGTCATATCTCTGCAAAAAACTTAAGGTGAACCCGTATTGCGAGTGTTTGTGCCCTGCTAAAGCGCCAGGTCCATCGTCGCCGGGCCGTAGTCGCATTGATGTTTGGACATCCCGTTACTTCCTCTTACAAATTAGCTGATCGAGCGCGAGCTTTCCCGGGCCAGTGATTGTCAATGACAGCGACATGCCGATAAGCGCCAGGTTATACTCGAACCCCTGAGGAGCAAAGAATCCCCCTGCTCCGTGGACTTTGACAATGGCGACGATCATAGTTATCGCGATCAGCGCGCCCGCTACTCTGCTGAGCAGCCCGACGAATATCGCCAGTCCTCCAAAGAACTCGGTTATGGCGAGCACCCAACCCCAGAATACCGCCGGCACAAAGCCGAGCGCGTCCATCGAGGCTATTGTGCCGCTTATTCCTTTACCATCGAACGCTCCAAAGAGCTTCTGCGAGCCGTGTGCCATAAATATCAAGCCGAGCGACAGGCGGATCGCGAGAGGTCCCCACGCCGCAGTCGACTCAGATAACTTCTTGTCCATAATTTCCTCCTGTGTCAAGTGTAAAGCAGAAAGTGCTGAGCGTCAAGTCAGCGTTTGGACACCCACTGGAGCTTGTCGGAGGAGTAAAAGCGCCAAAGATGATCGACGCCGGAGCTTATTCCGATCCGTTTGGTCTGAATTATTCCGTCCAACGGCTCGCCCTCGACAATACGGAGTGGTCCATTTGTGAGATCCGAGCGGTTCATCGCGCCGTCGATCCTGAGAGCCTGGGTGAGCTTGCCCGGCCCGCTGCAGAGGTTCCTAATCTCCCTTGTGTGGCGGGAATCCATCATAAGCTCTATTCCCTCAATCGGCTCGAGCGCCCGTATGAGAACAGCCTCGGCGACATCCTCCGGCTGAGTCACCGCGTTGAGGCACCAGTGGGTATGGATCATGTAGATGTAGGCATGGCCTGGCGGTCCGAACATCGCATCATTACGCCTGGTCCTGCCCCGGCTGGCGTGGTTCGCCGGATCGCCTACAATGTAGGCTTCGGCCTCGACTATCCTGCCCGCGATCACACCTTCTGAGGTTTCGTGGAGCAGGATGTGTCCGATCAGGCTGCGGGTGGCAGCCAGCGTATCCTGAAGAAAGAAATCCCGGCGAAGCGCCGGGAGCGAAATCACGTTCATATCTTAAAGCCGGGCGCCTGTCATCTTTACGGAATCAGGCGGCTAATCGTGCCGCCTGAAGGATACTGTCGGTTCTTCTATTGATGACTGCGCTACGAAGATGTGCAATTGCCTCTCTATTTTAAGACTATGCTTGCTCCGCTGATTCCTGTTCGAGGTTTCCCAACCAGAGGTAGCGCCTGGTCTCAGAGACGATCACGTTGCTCAGCAGCAGCAGCGAGACCAGGTTCGGTATAGCCATGAGCGCGTTTGCGGAGTCGGCGAAGTTCCAGACGACCGGAACGGCGGCAACGGCGCCGGCAAATGCGCTCATGACCCAAATCCACCGGTAGGGCAGGATCGCCCGCTTGCCGAATAGGTACTCGATTGCGCGCTCTCCGTAATATGACCAGCCGATCATTGTGGAGAAGACGAAAGTGAACAGCCCCGTGCTGAGTACAATCGAGCCGATGCCGGGAAGGTGGCCGAAGGCTGCGCTCGTCATCCTGGCTCCCGTCAGCCCGGTTTGCCAGGCGCCGGTGTTTACAAGTACCAGGCCGGTCATGGCGCAGACTACGACGGTATCCCAGAACGTGCCCGTGGATGAGACGAGCGCCTGCCTGACGGGATTCTTCGTCTGAGCGGCGGCGGCTACGATGGGAGCGGAACCCAGCCCTGACTCGTTTGAGAACAGGCCGCGGGCGATGCCGAACCGGATTGCGGCCATCATTGTTGCGCCAACGAAGCCTCCGGCGGCGGCGTGGCCCGTAAAAGCGGACCTTACGATAAGTGCGATGGTCTCGGGCAGCGTAGAGGCAGTAATCGCCAGGATCGCGAGGCATCCCAGGACGTAGAGCGCGGCCATGAAGGGTACCAGCATCTCACACACGCGCGCTATCGACCTGATCCCGCCGATGATAACGATCGCCACCAGGACGGCCATTGCTGCGCCTGTGAGCCACGGGGAGATTCCTGCGGTGTCCGACAGCATGGTCGCTATCGAGTTGGCCTGGACCATATTGCCGATGCCGAAGGCGGCCACCGCTGTGAAGATCGAGAAAAGGATTGCGAGCCACCTCTGTTTGAGTCCGTTCTGCAGGACGTACATCGGTCCGCCCGCTATCCAGCCGTCGGGGGTTTGGACCCGATACTTGACCGCCAGCAGCGCCTCTGCGTACTTCGTAGAGATTCCGAATACGCCGGTCAGCCAGACCCAGAAAATTGCGCCCGGCCCTCCCAAAGCCACCGCTGTTGCCACACCGACCACGTTCCCTGTGCCGATTGTTGCCGCCAGTGCAGTGGTGAGCGCGCCGAACTGGCTTATGTCACCGCTGCCCTCCTTCTTCCTGCCCAGCGAGATGCGGATTCCCAGTCCGACGTGTCTTTGAATAAATCGCAGGCGCAGTGTGAAGAATAGGTGGGTTCCGAGCAGGAGCACAAGCAGCGGCGGTCCCCACAAGTAGCCATTGAGCCACACGAAGAACTTATCTATCAATTCCATAAGCACCCTTTCAGAGGTGTGAGTTAGATCAATTATACACCAGAATTCGACGATCTCATCCTTCTACAGGCTCATTGCTAATCCCGGAACCTCCGGTAGCGGAATATGTGAAAGTAGAGCCTGCCGATGAACTTGCGCAGTATTCTAGGGATCAACAGGAGCTTTTCGGGCAGCGGAGCGCCCAGCCAGTAGTCGATTAACAGGGTCGTGAGCAGCCGGTTGTCGTTCAGCCTGTCCACGCCATAATTGGCGTTCAGTGAGTGCAGCCGGTAGTGCGCAAGCTGCTGTGGCAAATAGATTATGCGATGCCTGCGTGCGATCTTAAGCCAGGCGTCGAAATCATCACACGTGCTGTATCTGGCGTCGAACAGGCCAATATCGAGAAGGACGTCCCGGCGCACAAGCGCGGCGGAGGCGGTGATGACGTAATTGCCATGATTTATGAACCACAGGAAGGTCGGCTCCTTTGGGATTATCGACTGGTCTATCGACAGCCTGTCCGCATACGGTCCGAATGTATTGACCGAGCAGAATACCATGCCGACGTCAGGGTTCTGTCGCATCTGCGCGACCTGCAGTTCCAGCTTGTCCGGCGACCAGAGGTCGTCGTGGTCGAGGAATGCAACGAATTCCGACCGAGCAGCAAGGACCCCGAGACTCCTGGACTGAGCGTGCCCGTAGTTGGTCTCGCTGCGAATGACTCTCACCTCCGGCAGGTTCGGAATCCCGCTTATAATCGGCTGGATATCTCTCGGCGATGCGTCATCCACGAGGATGACCTCGAAGTCGCGGAAAGTCTGCCGCGCAACCGAATCGAGCGCCTCCGCCAGATATGTCTCGTGCTCTTCTTCGCCGCAGTAGACAGGCATGACGACCGCTGCCGTCTTTTTTCTACTGTTCTCACTCACACTGGTATTCTAATCGAAATCTCCGGCCTGCTCCAGTGACCCCCGTTGGGGAGGGATTTCAAATCGTTTCCTAACCCGGCTGAGCCGGAACCAATTTAATCACGACAACACGAAAACCAAAGAAAACACGAAGGTGACAAGTGACAAGTGACAAGTGACAAGTGTAAAGTCCAGAATGGACTATCAGCGGCCTCATTTGCCTTCAGCGTCTCAGCGGTTCAGGATGCTCCGTAGCTAATAACCCTTTCGTGTTTTCTGTTCCTTTCGTGGTTTCGGGTAGTGGCCTTAGGCCACGTGATGTTTAGTTGTCAGAGGGTTGGGAACCAGAATAGATGGAGGTAATGCAATGG
>JACPPP010000141.1 GCA_016190935.1 Armatimonadota bacterium
CCCATGACCCATGACCCTTACCAACACCCAACACCCTTCCTTCCGTGTTTCCGTGGAATTATTCCCTTGAGCCGCCTGCTTTGTTGACGTGGTGGCTGCTGAGTGTTACAATCCTCTGCGTGAGAATGAGAGAGATCGAAGAGTCAGAAAAGGATAGGTTCAACAGGTTCATTGCGGAGTTTCCGACAGGGGACCTGATGCAGTCCTACGAGTGGGGCGAGGTGAAGTCCCAAAGCGGCGGCTGGAGCCCGGTTCGCGTTGTTGGGGAGGATGAATCCGGGCGGATAGTGGCCGCTGCCGGTATGCTCATCCGACGGATTCCACGGACAGGCCGGAGCGTTGCATACATCCCTCGAGGGCCCGTGCTGGACACGACAGATGCAACCGCAGTGATGAGCTTCACAGAAGGTCTACGCAGGTCTGCATCGGCTCGCGGGGCCATATTGGTGAAGATCGACCCTCCCGTGCCTGTCGAGGATGAGACGAGCAGGAATAATATCGAACGCGCAGGCTTCAGGCCTATATCGGACCCGACCGGCTTCGGCGGGACTCAGCCAAAATGCGTGATGCAGCTTGACCTTGGCCCCGACCTCGATGAGCTGATAGCCGGGTTCAAGCCGAAGACTCGATACAATATCAGGCTTGCCGAGAAGAAGGGGGTCTATATCAAGACCGAGTGCGCGCGGGAGGACCTGCCTGTATTCTACGAACTCCTTAGAGTAACGGCAAAGCGCGACGGCTTCCTTGTTCGTGGCTACAGCTACTATGAGACGCTCTGGGACGTGCTCGTTAACTCGGGCTGTGCCAGGCTGTTCATGTCCTACTACGGTGAGACCCCGCTCGGAGGCGCGCTGGCCTTCATCATCGGCGACCGCGCCTGGTATGTCTATGGCGCATCGAGCAACGAGCATCGGAACCTTATGCCGAACTACCTTATGCAGTGGGAGATGATCAAGTGGGCCAGAGCAGCCGGCTGCAAATGGTACGATTTCAGAGGAGTCTCCCCCAGACGGGGGGCAAGCGAAAAGGAGGACCACCTGCAGGGACTGAACAGGTTCAAGGAGGGTTTCTCAGCGCGTTATGTGGAGTACATCGGTGAGTATGATCTTCCGCTCTCACCGTTCTGGTACTGGCTGTGGGTCAGGGCCAAGCCTGCGGCGATGAGCATTATCAAGAGCAGGGCAAGGTCCAAAGTCCAAACTGAGCTATGAGTAACTTATACCAATTGCCTTTGCAGCCACCACTCGCAGTTCCGCACCCTTCGACGGAGCTCAGGATGCGGAACCGCTCGCTCCATGAGCAATTGGTATTATCTCCTGTCATCTGCGACCCCTGGTTACGCAAATGGTCTGACTATGCTGACTCCGTCTGGCGGAGTGCAGACCCGGCCTTCCTCCTCTGCAAGCCGGACAAGACTGTCGTGCCTGTTCTCCAGGAACTCTCGTGCCCACTTCTTCACCTCATGGTCGGGATTCTCGACCGGCAGATCCAGACGATCAAGTGCTTCTTCATCCGTGCTGCTATGCTCAACAAGCTCCGCAAACTCCTCTCCGGTCAGGTTGAGATCAGCCAGCAGCTCCTTATCTATCGGGCAGGGATAGATGTAATCCCCGAGCGTTCCAGCGTTGTAGGCCCTCGCCTTGTCTATCGCGCGGGCAAGCCATGGATAGCCTCCGAGTATCAACTCGCCAGGGCGTGGGTAATTCTTAGTAAGGTCCATATCGTCCTCCGGAATATCTTCCGATTCGTAAACACACTCGCAATGGATAAGCGTATTATGCGACTAAACGTGATTCAATGCAAGTCTACCCAACTGTGCAGTATGTTATGCCGGACGGGCTGCGTAACCAGAAACTCACGCGGGCAAAGTTGAAACGCAAAGAACCGAAAAGGGTGTTGGGTGTTGGGTGATAGGTATTGGGACCTCCTGAACCGCTGAGACGCTGAAGGAGATGAGGACAGTGAAGGAGCTATGGGTAGAATAGCTGGGCAAAGAGTAATATGAACAACGAACTGGAAAGACTGAACCGGATACGCGAACGGATGGGTGGAAGGCGCTTGGACGCCATTTTACTCACCGATCTGGACAACATCCGCTATGCGAGCGGCTTTACTGGCAGCACGGCTACAGTGCTCATCACTAAGAGTGATGCCATCATCCTCGTCGATCCTCGCTACACACTTCAGGCGTCGGAGGAGTGCTCGCGTTTCCAGGCCGAGGAATATTCTGGCGATGTGTGGCAGGCAGTCGGCGATCTTGTGAACCGGATTGCTCCAGCGCGGCTGGGGTTCGAGGCCGATCACATTACCTACAGCAATCATAAGAAGCTCCGCTCGCTGGTTTCAAGATCGATCAGGCTGGCGGCGACGAAGAATCTTGTTGAGGGTTTGCGCTATATCAAAGATGCCGGTGAGATCGAGAAGATAAGAAAGGCTGTGGCTGTCACCGACGAATGTTTTCCCTACATCGTGAGATATGTGCGGCCGGGGATGACCGAGCAGCAGGTCGCGCTGGAGATAGACATCTTTATGCGCAAGCATGGAGCAAGGCCGGGGTTCGAGACAATCGCTGCCGCCGGGCCGAACGCTGCGTTCCCACACCACAAGCCTACGGACGCCGTGCTCGAAGTCGGCCAGATGCTCAAGCTGGACTTCGGCGCGTTCCTGAGCGGTTATAACTCCGACATTACCCGGACGGTCTTCCTTGGACAGCCCGACGAAAAGCAGCAAGAAGTTTATAACATTGTTCTCGGCGCGCAGATGAGCGCCATCGAGGCGATCCAGCCCGGCAAGCCCGGCAAGGAGATCGACGCGGTGGCTAGAGATTATATTGCCGCCCGGGGCTACGGCGACTACTTCGGCCACGGCCTCGGACACAGCCTCGGCGTCTCAGTTCACGACGGCCCCGGACTTTCCAAGACGAGTGATGTAGTGCTGGCGCCGGGTATGGTTATGACTGTGGAACCCGGCATCTACATCGAGGACTGGGGGGGTGTAAGGATCGAGGACGACGTGCTGGTGACCCAGTCTGGATGTGAGGTCCTGACGAAGTCCACGAAGGAGATACTGGTCGTGAAATAGGTGAGGATACCACGTGGACTTGGGCCGGCGCAGGTCCGCCACCCTGTACCAGCCCAAGCTCCGCCGTGAGGAAAGGAGAGATGGAGATGAGAGTCAGTTATTAGTCCGTATGACTTGTATTCATCAGCAGGCTTCGGCATCCTTCGACAAGCTCAGGATGCGTAGGTATGGGATCAGGATGCAGTCCGAAGCAACTGCTGATGAGCAACGCGCATTAAAGACCCTCGAATCGTCCCTCCCGGGAGAGCGTAATGTAGTTCATCGAGAATTCGTCCCGGCCGAGGATGGCCTCGGTGGCCGCAACCAGCGCCATCAGATATCGGTCCATGGGGTCGATGATAGCGGCGTCCATTCCCCTGTCCATCGCAAGGATGGTCATTGCCTGGTTCAAAATCTTTCTTGCGGGCATGCCGTGGCTGACGTTCGATATCCCGGCTATAGTGTGCACGCCTGGAAACTCGTTCATCAGGTCCGATATGATTTCAAGCATCGCAACACCGACGTCACTGCCGGTCCCGATGGGGAACGTGAGAGGATCAACGTAGATGTCGTCGAGCGGCACACCGGCATCCGTAAGCCGCTTGACCAAATCGCGGGCCACCGTCAGCCTCTTTTCCGGGTCGGACTGAATGCCGGAATCATCCATGGCCAGAGCAATGACCTTGGTCTTATACTTCTGGACGAGCGGCAGGATGCCTTCGTAACGACCGGACTCTGCAGTAATGGAGTTAATCATAGGCTGTCCCCTGCCCGTATCATAGGCAGCAAGCGCGCGCTCAACGGCAACAGGATTCGGCGAATCGAACGTAAGCGGAGCATCGACGGAACTCTGCACGGTCTTTGTCAGCCATTCGAGCGATTCCGGCTCGTCTTCTCTCAGGGTCCCGCAGTTCAGGTCTACGTAGGTTGCACCGGCATCGACCTGATCCTTTGCCAGTTTCTGAATAAATGCCGCGTCGCGACTTGCCACGGCATTCTCAATCACCGGCTCGCCTTTCACTTTGCGGCTTGTATTGATCCGTTCGCCAACTATAAGCATAACTTTTTACACGATACCTCTTCTGCTATTTTGGATTTTGGATTTGGGATTTTGGATTTTTTGCATTTGTCCCCAGCGGCTTCTTATCACGCACAGTCTTGATAGACGATACAATTATGCGAAGGATTTCCTCGCATTCGGTTATTACAGCTTTCACGCGTGCGTGGGGAACTAACCCTGCATCAACAATCAGTTCTAACCAGTAGATCGACTCATCCACTTCCTCTTCAACTACACCGAGCCTGGCGAGGAACTCAGTTCTCGACCTGGACCGGCATGCTGCCCGATAATTCGCCCCCACGGATGTAGCCGATCTAACCAACTGCCGGCCGATCGCGTCCGCTGACTTACCTCTCGGCATAGACTCGACCAACTTGATAGTCTCAAGCGCAATGTGCCTCGTCTTTGTCTTTAGTTGCTCCTCATTCACGCTCGGTTAAAATCCAAAATCCAAAATCCGAAATCCAAAATTATGTTCATTCTCTCCCCCACGACGGAGGATCTATCCTGCCCGCGAAGACGTTTAGCCAGGCGGAAGTGTGTTCCAGCCTGCGGTCAACCGGCTTCTGCAGCTTTCTTAATTTTTTCACGCGGCCCAGCTTCTTCGCCCGCTCGTAGATAAGCCACCATCTGCAGTAGCGGTCCGGGTAAACCTCACAATGGCCGTCCGCCCGCGTTCCCCCGCACGGGCCGTTTCTCATCTCCTTTGGACACCTCATCGGGCAGGTGAAGGCAGTATAGCTCAAAATACACTGGCCACAGTCCTGGCATCCGAACACCGGCTTCTTGATCGCGTTCTCAGCCGCCAACGCACAGGTATTTAGCGTAGGATGGCTTTCGATGAACTCCGCAATTTTTTCGCTGGTCTTGCTCATTATGCTATCTCCGGGCCACCTCATTTGGTGGACCCCAGGTAACAGGTGATAGGTGATAGGTGATAGGTGATAGTGGGATAGTGGGTCTTCCCATGCCCCATGACCCATCACCCATGACCCTTACCAACACCCATCCTACATCCTACATCCTACATCACACATCGTTCCCTGCTCTTTGCCTTCCGTCTCCTCCGCCGCAACGGGTCTGGGCAGGAGTCCGGCCTCTTCAACCAGTCTTGGTGTGACGGACTCCCACATGACCGGCATAATGTGAACACCGGCAACGCCCGGAGTCTCTTTCAGTCGGGTCATAATCTCGACCGCGATCTTGACCCCTTCTTCCATCGCGGCTTCCTTATCCTTGATCTGCTCAAGTCGATTTATATACTCGTCCGCTATGCTCATCCCCGGCACGCTGTCCTTCATATAGAGGAGCGCCTTCACGCTTCTTACGGGCATAACCCCGGCTATAATATGGACTTCCTTTTCAAGTCCCTCTTCTCGGACGGCGTTCATCCATTTCTCGAACCTGGGAATGTCGAACACCGGCTGGGTCTGGATGAAGTCCGCCCCGGCCTCTATCTTCTTCGCAAGGTTCATAACCCGAAACTCGAACGGCTCCGCGAATGGGTTCGCCGCCGCGCCGATGAACATCCGAGGCTCCTGCTTCATCTCATCGCCGCAGAGGAACTTTTTCTCGTCCCGCATCTTCTTTACCATCTGGACGAGTTGCGTGGAGTCGAGGTCGAACACGCCCCTGGCATCGGGATGGTTCCCGAACGTCTGATAATCTCCGGTCAGGCACAGAATGTTTCTGATTCCCGCGGCATAGGCACCGAGTATATCCGACTGCATTGCGAGCCTGTTCCTGTCGCGGCAGGTCATCTGCATAATCGGCTCGACTCCGCCCTGCAGCGCAAAGTAGCTCGACATCACGCTCGACATCCGCACGATCGCCGTTTGGTTGTCCGTGAGATTGACCGCATCGACGTAACCCTTGAAGTAGCCGCACTTCTTGAGTATCGAAGCCGAGTCCGCCGCCTGAGGTGGACCCATCTCCCCGCAGACCACAAAATGCCCCGCACGAAGCAGTTTTTCCAGATTGCTGCCACTTTTCAGCATGATTATCAGCTACCCATTGTACGTTAGCAGCGCAGGCTATGTTCTAAGAACATCGTTTGTTAGTGAACTCACGCTAGCAACGCACTCTGAGCTTGTCGAAGAGCGCGTTGCGGCATCCTTCGACAAGCTCAGGATGCGTGGTGATTATGGCTTGTGTTGTTTATAAACGATGCTCCTGGGCTACGCCTGTGCGCAGATGTTCTCAATAATATCCTCGAAACCCGTGCCGCGCTTGGCAGCGGTTATGGTGTTCTTCATCAGCATTGCGATGGTCATTGGCCCGACTCCGCCGGGAACCGGCGTGATCGCCGCCGCGCGCTCAGCCGCTGCGTCAAACTCCACGTCGCCGACCAGCTTGCCATCCTCCAGCCTGTTTACCCCTACGTCGATAACCACAGCGCCGGGCTTGATCCAGTCACCCTTCACCATCTCCGGCCTGCCAACCGCAGCCACGAGAACATCGGCGGTCCGGCAGATATCCGCAAGATCGACAGTCCGCGAATGGCAGATAGTCACCGTCGCATCTTCCTTAAGAAGCATTATAGATACCGGTTTTCCCACGATATTGCTTCTGCCAAGAACGACTGCGTGCTTTCCGCTCAGATCAATTCCGGTTCTGTGAATGAGTTCCATAACGCCTGCCGGTGTGCAGGGCGGAAGCGGGCTCTCGTCAACGAAAAGGTTCCCGATGTTCAGCGGATGGAACCCATCCACGTCCTTTGCCGGGTTTATCATCAGGAGGACCTTCTTGGAGTTAATGTGCTTCGGCAAGGGAAGCTGAACAAGGATGCCGTGCACATCCTTTCGCCCGTTCAGATCACAGACTATAGACAGGACGTCTTCCTCGCTCGTGTCCGCGGGAAGTTTGTACTCTATCGACTTAATCCCAAGCCGCTCGCAGGCTTTCTGCTTCATGCCCACGTACACCTTAGAGGCCGGATCGTCGCCCACAAGCACGACTGCCAACCCTGGCCGTGTGCCCGAACTGACGAGCGACTCCACCTCGGCTCTCATCTGTTCTTCCATCTCTCTTGCGACGGCCTTGCCGTCGATTATATTTGCTGGCATAAACTCTCCTCACCACAATCCAAAATCAAAACAGTCCCACTATGTTATTCTATGCTGCGGGAACGGCAGGTTTAGGAAAAACTAACAAATTTCTGCCAATTCAGTTCCGCAGCATAAAGAATAATCCGGGAAATCTGCGGTTCCACCTGCGGAGGAGCGGCGGATGAATATCCGCCACACCCGCGCCGGGGAGGAATCTCCCCGGCGATCGAACTTGGCGAGCTTGCACAAGTCGGCGTTCCCGCAGTATAAATCTAAAATCTAAAATCTAAAATCAAAACAGTCCCACTATGTTGCCCTGGTCATCAAATCCGATTCGCTCCGCAGCGGGAGTCCTCGGCAGGCCGGGCATCGTCATAATGTCTCCCGTATATACTACGACAAATCCGGCGCCTGCCGATACCTTAGCGTCCTTTACGGTAATCATAAAGTTTCTTGGACGACCTACTACGGAGGGATCATCTGAGAGTGAGTTCTGCGTCTTTGCCGAGCAGACCGGCAGATTTCCGAACCCGAGCTTTTCTATCTGGGCGATCTTCTTCTCGGCTGCAGGAGTATAGACCACGCCGTCCGCTCCGTACATAGTTCTTGCGATAGTATCGACTTTGTCCTTAAGGCTCATCTCCAGCGGATAGAGCGGACGGAAATTGGAAGGCCTCTTCTCCATAGTTTCAAGCACCAGTCTGGCAAGATCGACTCCGCCTTTGCCGCCCTCCGCCCAGACGTTTGACAGGGCTACAGGATAGCCCTTTTCCTCACAGAGCTTGTAGAGCCTCGCGACCTCCTCCTCGGTGTCCGTCGGAAAGCGATTGATCGCGATTACCGGAGAAAGTCCGTGGGCCTCCATATTCTCGCAGTGCTTCCAAAGGTTCTCTATGCCGCGCTCCATTGCATCCGGGTCTGACACCGTAAGGGCGTCCTTCCTGACTCCGCCGTGCATCTTCAGCGCGCGGATCGTTGCGACTATAACTACGCAAGCGGGCGAAAGCCCCGCCGTCCGGCATTTTATGTTCAGGAATTTCTCAGCGCCAAGGTCCGAGCCGAATCCCGCCTCGGTCACGACATAATCGGCGAGTTTAAGCGCCATCCTGGTGGCTATAATCGAGTTCGAACCGTGCGCAATGTTGCCGAACGGCCCGCCGTGCACGAAGGCCGGCGTGCTCTCAAGCGTCTGAACAAGGTTAGGTTTTATGGCATCCTTGAGAACCACCGCCATCGCGCCGGAGGCCTTCAGGTCGGCAGCGGTGATCGGCTTACCCTCTTTGGCCAGGGCCACCACGACCCTGGCCAGCCTTTCTTCGAGGTCTTTTCTGTCTCTCGCCAGGCAGAGAAGCGCCATTATCTCCGACGCCGTAGTGATGTCGAACCCGGACTCTCTTGGGACTCCGCCGGTCTTGCCGCCAAGTCCGACGACGACGTTCCTCAAGGCGCGCTCGTTCATGTCCATGACCCGCTTCCAGGTAATAGAATAGGGGTCGATGTTGAGCGGGTTCCCCTGGTAAAGCGAGTTATCGAGCATTGCGGCGAGCAGATTATGGGCTGTAGTTACAGCGTGGAAGTCGCCGGTGAAGTGGAGATTGATGTCTTCCATCGGGATCACCTGGGCATAGCCGCCTCCAGCCGCGCCGCCTTTTATCCCGAAGCACGGTCCCAAGCTCGGTTCTCTGATCGCTATAGCCACAGACATGCCGAGCTGCCGGAGCGCGTCACCAAGTCCGACTGTAGTCGTTGTCTTGCCCTCCCCGGCCGGGGTAGGGGTTATAGCCGTCACCAGGATCAGTTTTCCATCGGCCCGGTCTACCATTTCCCCGAATACACCAAGTGATACCTTCGCCTTAAACCTTCCGTAAAGTTCAAGGTCCTCGTCTGAAAGGCCGAGATCCCTCGCCACCTCGGTAATAATCCGCGGCTGGGCCGCCTGCGCTATTTCAACATCTGTGAGGTAGGCCATCTACTCCTCCGTCGATTGAATACTCTTCCCTCAAAGATAGTATAGCCTACTTACAGGCAGGTATTCTAGTAATATGGATGTGGTGAGATGGAAGTCTTGTAGCAGGTTTTGGTAATGTGGTGTATGGATGGTAGTTTCGTGCTTCGACAGGCTCAGCATGGCCTCAGAATGCGGCGCCGATGCTCCCAGCACAACAAACGATGCTCCTGTTACTTGAAGGAAGTGCGCACCCGCAGTCGGTATTCCCTTGGGGTAGAACCGATATACCGCTGGAAGACCTTCGTAAAGTAGCTCTGGTCGTTGAACCCGCAATCGAGGCATACTTGAAGTATGCTCTTGTCCGTAAGTCTCAGCAATTCCTTGCTCCTGTCGATGCGCATCTGAGTAAGGATTTCTGTAAACGAGCGTCCGAATTTATCTTTCACAAGCCTGGAGAAGTGCGAAGGGGACATACATGCTGCGGCCGCGGCGTCGTCTCTCGATATGTCATCCGCAAGGCGCGCTTCCATAAACTGCAGCGCAGCGGTAAGAAGCACGGTGTTCGGATAGGCGCGCTGCTCCTTGATCGAATCCATAATCCGTTCGAGCATGGACACGAGCCACGAAGAGAGGTCGGCCTCGTCCGAGACCGAGGCGAGATCGACCAGGTTGGAGAAGTTCGCGCCAAGAAGCTGGGAAGGCTCAGCGCCGCATTCTACCGCCGTCCTGCTCATCATGACCACCAGTTCAAGCAAGAAGCTCTTAAGGAGGCTCGGCCTGTCGCGCCCAAGAAAGTAGATGCCTACCAGGACCCGGTTCAGTATCTCCCTGGCCTGGGGCCTGTCGCCTCGCTTGATCGCCGCCAGAAGCTCCGGCTCCTCGCGCAAATAGATGTCTCGAATGGAGTCGTAACACCTGCTTTTAAGCTCGTGGATCGCTTCTGCCCGCTCGGATTCCCGTTTTGCATCTATGCGTCTCAACTGAAGGAGCGCGGCATTCGTTAGATTGCCCTCTACAGCCAACTCCATGAGCCGGTTAGCTGCCGCCCTAATCCTCGCCGCGCCCCATTTCTCTGGTGAGCAATCATCAATTGGCACTCCGCCTGAGACGATGCCGCCGGTCAGCTCCGCGTTGTGCATCACAGGCACGGCCCAAATCACACAATTTCCCAAGCAAAGATGTAGATAGGGTTCCCCCCAGCGCAAAGTCTCCTCGACAGCCCGCTGCCTTGCCTCCCGGCACCGGAGACTGTCCTCGGGATTGGCGCAGCAAGCCTCGCCCTGGACTACATTTCCCTGCGGGTCTACGAAGAGCAGAGGCAGGTCGAATTCCTTCTGATATCGCTTCGCAATCTGTGGGAAGTTGGAGATGTATTTCACGCGAGTGCTGATCCCTGCCGAACAGGGGCAAAAAACAATTGCCCCGCCTGTGCCGTGTGCCTACCGAGTTTTTGAACCCTAGTATAACAAGGGCGGGAACCGAGGACCGTTCTCGCGATTTCTCTATCAAAGAGACTCCCACTTGAACACCAGCCCATCTGCGCTCCCATAAAGTTCGAGTGTCGGCTCAAAACTTCCTCGGCTAATCACGTGCACCGCAGGGCAATGTGATAACTCAATACTACACCAGTATATTACCACATTTCCGCAAGAATAACAATGCCATAAGTTGACACCCAGATCCTCCACCAATTTTGGAAGAGTAGAGTTTGGGAGGTGTCTGGGAGTAG
>JACPPP010000138.1 GCA_016190935.1 Armatimonadota bacterium
CACGCTCCAGTGCGGACAAAACGGCATCTCGGTCCTCCGAGAGCAGCATCCACTCTCCAGCTTGGACATCTACACCCACACTGACTACTTAGACATTCGTCCCAAATGTACCTTTGTCTAAATAGTGATCTTTCATGGATACTTCATGGAACGACCCCTTCTCCCTTCCCTTCAGCTAAAAACGATGCTCCTGTCTCGTGTGGTTGAGCCGATTTGGCAGCGGATTATCCGCCGTGCTGACTGGGTATAACCTCATCCGAAAAGAAGGATACGCCGCGTGCGGCGTAGAAGATTCTGCTGATATACGCTGTCCGGTCTGGACTTCAGATTTGAGATCGCACATTGGAGATCGGGGGCGCTGACTTTATGTTGTCGGAGGAATCTTTTCTCCGACCCAACCACCGGCCTCCTTTTCGCGTTATTCGCGCTTCTTCGCGTCATTCGCGTTTCAAAGAGCCAATAGACTGGCCTAACTATGCACAATTGCTCTTTATGTGCTTCGGCTTCGTTACTTAATGTATGAGAAAAGAGCCGGTTGGACTTCCGACCTCGGACCTATATTCCCAAAGGAGGAAAACATTGGCGCTGGTTAAGCACTTGAACGAAATGATTGAGTTCCCAAAAGAAGGGGTACTCAGCAAAACGGTATCGGAGACGGACTCCGGTGAGATCGATCTGTTTATGATGCCGAAGGGCGAGAGGATTTCTGGGCACGCGGCCTCACGAGATGCCGCTGTGCACGTCCTGCGGGGTGAAGTCGATTTCAGAGTGGGGCAGGAGTGGCATCATCTCAAACCCGGTGATCTGCTGTATATGGAGGCCGGGTTGGAGCACGAGCTTGCTGCAAGGGAGGACCTTGTATTCGTGCTCACACTTTTTGGATCATGAGGCAACATTATGCGGAAAGCGGCCATCATTCTGGTAGTGCTATTCACAGCAACCATCGCGGGATGTGAGGGACAGCAGGTCCCCGAAGGAGCCCCGAACAATGTCAGTCCGGGGGAACCCGACCTGCCGCCGCCAGGGAAGACGGTTGTCGGGGAAAAACCGCCGATGCCCGAGCCGGTGCGGCGGCCAAGGCCGGAGGAGTATAGCGTGGAGACGTTCGTCTCCGGCCTGGTGGTGCCGTGGGATATGGCGTTCGCCTCGAAGGACCGCGTCTACGTTACCGAGAGGCCCGGACGCGTAAGGCTGATAGAGAACGGAAAGCTCCGCGAAGAACCCTATGCCCGCATCGAAGTCATAGCAGAAGGTGAGGGCGGGCTGATGGGGATCGCGCTGCACCCGCGCTACCCGGATCCGTCCTACGTGTACCTCATGTATACAGCACGTGATGGGAACCGTATAAGCAGGTTTACCGATACCGGAAGCGGGCTTGCTGATGAAAAGCCTCTTGTTAAGAGCATCCCATCGGCAAGTGTTCACAACGGCGGGATAATACGCTTTGGGCCTGATGGAATGCTCTACGCCGGGACCGGGGACACGTTCGAGAGAGAACTGGCACAGGACAAGTCGTCTCTGGCAGGAAAGATACTCAGGATGACTCCAGAGGGTGACCGCCCCGCCGACAACCCGTTTCCAAACTCACTCGTCTACGCTCTTGGGCTGAGAAACGTGCAGGGGCTTGCATGGAACCCAAAGAACGGTGATCTCTGGGCGACGATGCACGGACCGAGCGGTGAGGGGGGTCTTCAGGCCAAGGACGCGGTGTTCATAGTGCCGAAGGGAGGCAACTGCGGCTGGCCCCGCGTGATCGGAGTGACCGACCGCCGAGGCGTGGTCGATCCCGTTCTCTTCTTTCCGGACGTCGCTATGCCGCCCGCACTGGCAGCCTTCTACAACGCCGACTTGATGCCTGAGCTTCGGGGTAACTTCTTCTTTGCATCACTCCGGGGAGAGCACTTACAGAGGGTGATCCTGTCGGGGACGGGAACCATCTCCAGAATCGAGCGATGGTTTGAGACCGGGACGCACGAAGGAGTATACGGCCGACTCAGGGCTGTCGTCGTAGGCCCTGACGGCGCGCTCTACGTCTCCACGAGCAACCGTGACAACCGCGGCAGTGTGAGACCGGGGGATGACAGGATACTGAGGATCAGCCCAAAATAGCCGGCATCGGGTCTAAGGAACTGCTGCCGTCCATCCGCCGGGGAGGAATCTCCCCGGCGATCAAATAGCTCATCGCTCATCGCTCATCTCTGCGTGCTCACAGCCCCGCCAGGGATGCCTCGATCATCACTCTGCTCGGCGCGATGCTCTTTAAGTACTGCTCACAATCGCGGATCGGGTAGAGCATCCGGTCCCAGCGGCTGTCCGGGAGGGAAAGCGGCGACCGCTCAGCAAGCAGCCAGCGCGAGACCTCATCCGCCATTGCGATAGTCTCAGGAGTCGCGGCAGCCTCGACACGTACCAGACCGAAGTATATGTCCCGACCTTCGTTCGGATGCAGCCTCAGATACCAGCTATAGACGGGAGACCAGCCGTAGCCCTTCGGCTGGAAAACGCTGGACCGCTCCCCAACCCCAAGCGAAAGGACCTTTCTCTGTTCCTCCGCCCGGAAGTACTGGGTCTGGTGGCTCTTGATAACCCCGATGATCCTCGGGTGCTTACTCGTCCCGCTCCTGCCGCTTATCGACCCGTCCCAGCACAGCCATTCGTCCGACCTGCTCCCAGCAATCCACCGCTCTGCAAGATCACGCTCCATCTCAGCGCGAGCGTTGCTCACCGCGCTCCTTGCAAGCTCTTGCAGCCGCAGTGGGTGAGCCTCTGACTCATCGGATGATCCCTTGCCTCTGACCGCGACATCTACCGGTTCTATTCCTGCTTTCCTGAGATCGTTCGGATCGACAAACGCAAACGAAAAGTATAAGTTTTCGCGATAATCCTTATCATGTGTTGACATATGCCGGTCGGCGTCTCTCTTGCGTATGACCGCGCCGATGAACCCATAGACTACTGGCGCCGTATAGTCGTAAAACCCTATCCGGCGGGCCGTCTGCGCGCCATCCAGAAAATGGGTGAAGAGAGTGCCATCTGGTCGGCCGACCGGCCGCACGGCGAGCCCCGTCCCTTCAACGATTTCCGGTTCTTCCGGCGCAATGTTCGGTTCTGCTGCCGGCAGTCCAGGCTCATCCTCCGAACCGAGCCAGAGGGCGACGCGGAAGGAAGAAGCGTTCCTGTTGGATTTTACATAGCTTGCGAACTGCTTGAGAAGCACCTGCGACTCCGGTAAGCGCGCTTGAGATGTCTAAATCGCTTGGTTTCTGCGTCGAGAGCAGTCCAAGTCCACACGTCACCATAGCCAAACTTACCTTGCTTATCATCTGGAACGTTCTTCTGTTTGGCATAGATGAAAAGGTCCTCACTATAATATATCTTGCACGGTGATAAGGAACGCTTCTGTATCGGCGAAATAATTAGGGTAAGCCCTACGAAGGGCGGAAAGAGTCGCAACGGATACAAGGACCGCGTCTGTGCTTTCGATATCTACTGTTTCACTCTCAAGCTGTTCGTAATGCTCTGACGCCCGAATCAAGTCATTGGCCTTGTAGCCCCAGATGGTGACGTTTCCTGTTGCCGAGTCCAATTTCAAAAGGTAATAGTGAGCATCTAAGGTGCTATGCTCCACAGCATTAATCAATTCGCCATAGTACCTCAATCGATTTACTACATCTAGTTGTTGCACAAGTTCACGTAACTCGTTATGCAGGAGCCTTAAGTCTGACGGAGTATTCGGTACTGGCGGCGCAGACTCAACCAGCGCATGTGCTGTTCCCATTAAAGCGAAGAAACGCAACCAATCAGCTTCACCGAGACTCGACTTCAGGGATTGCTGCAGAAATGCTCCTACAGTCTCTACGGCAGTTGCCCATGCGTGCTGCATCGTCGTGCGTATCTGAACCTCGATCTTTAGCCCATTATAGGTTTCTCTGCGATCACTATTGTATCTGTACACCAAGTGATGACCACGATACCCCGACTCCTTGGGTTGAGTTATGTAGTCATCCGACCGGTCAAGTTTATGCTTCATACCACTCTTCGTATGAAGGCTAACTAGTTCGTGAACGTCTCCAATTGAGGACACAACGGCACGGCAACCAGCGATGTCCTGCATTCTTGACAAGTTCATCGTCGGAAACCGATCAAGCTTATGCCGTATAGACGATAATCTCTTTATCCGCTGGGCTACTATGATTCCAGGATCGACCTTGGCGCACTTCGCTCTGAGTCCGTTCTGAAGTGTATTCAACGGAAAGCTGTGAGAGGCTCTCCAGTTGTTTACTATGTCTACCACAGTCCCCACCTCGGAAATGTTCGACAATCCCGCGTCATATCTCACGAGTATCTTCCCAGCTCTATCCACATCTCTTGCCGAAAACCGAGGTTCTATCCAAGCCAATGAGTGATCTCCTTCATCGTCAAACAGCTCTGGACTGCATGGCGTCCACGCTGATTGCCCCTCAAGTATACTATCTAGGGTAGAATTATTCAAATTCGCATTTCCATCCATTTCAAACTGACCGACTACCTAGAATTGGGTAAACATAAAGAGTGAAGAAGTAAGCGCGGCGCTGAGCGCCGCGCGTTATCGGGTGATGAGAGCATGGACAAGAAGATTCTCGGACTACACCACGTTACGGCTATAGCCGGAGATCCGCAGAAGAACGTGGGTTTCTATACGGGTCTACTCGGTTTGCGGTTGGTCAAGCAGACGGTCAACTTCGACGACCCTGACACCTATCATCTGTACTACGGCGACGAAAGCGGGCGGCCGGGCACGATCCTGACATTCTTTCCGTGGCCGGAGGCCGAAACAGGGCGGCGCGGGACCGGCCAGGCGACAACGGTCTCCTTTGTCGTTCCTCCTGAATCACTCGGCTACTGGGTAGACAAGTTTGAAGGGAACGGCGTCGTCTACGAGCCGCCGGTGACTCGCTTTGGTGAGGAGGAGGTTATTGTTTTACTCGATCCGGACGGGCTGCGCGTGGAACTTGTTGGGCGGACGGAGGCTGAATCGATAGCCCCCTGGGAGCGCGGGCCGGCGCCTGCAGCCCACGCAATTCGGGGACTCTACGGCGTCTCACTCTCCGAGGAGGGCTACGAAGGCACGGCGTCGCTCCTTATCAAGACTCTCGGATTCCGCTTGGTCGAGGCGGAGAACAACAGGTTCAGATACGAGATAGGAGCGGGCGGGCCCGGGGCGACGATAGACCTCATCTGCATGCCGAACGGCGCTCCAGGACTGGTCTCGGTTGGAACCGTGCACCACGTGGCCTGGAGGACTCCAGACGACGACCAGCATAAGGCCTGGCGCGAGGAGATCGTGAGAGCAGGGCTGAATGTAACCCCTATCATAGACCGCAGGTACTTCCGCTCCATCTATTTCCGGGAGCCCGGCGGCGTGCTTTTCGAGATAGCAACCGATCCACCGGGTTTCACTGTGGACGAAACTCTTGAGGAACTCGGCGCGCATCTGATGCTTCCGCCCTGGCTGGAACATAAGCGGTCAGTTGTCGAACAGATTCTACCGGCGCTCAGGACGCCGCAGATTAGCTACGTGTGATGACAAGCGTTCTCAGCGGATTCATTCATAGGTTCGTTCCATCGAAGCGGGAGACTCCTCCGGTCACGCTGCTCCTGCTGCACGGCGCCGGCGGCAACGAGTGCAGTATGCTTCCTCTGGGGCGGAAATTGCTCCCGGAAGCAGCGATGCTCTGTCCACGCGGGAACGTGCTCGAAGACGGCAAGACGAGGTTCTTCCGCAGGTTGAGAGAAGGGGTCTTCGACACAGACGACCTGGTCTTTAGAACCTGTGAACTGGCGAACTTCATTGAGGCGGCTGCGGATGCATATAGACTGGACCCGAATAGGGTGGTAGCGGTGGGATATTCCAACGGCGCCAACATAGCCGCAAGCCTGCTGCTTCTCAAGCCGGAGGTGCTTGCTGGGGCAGTGCTGCTTCGCCCCGTAGTGCCGCTTTTACCCGATGTCCTGCCCGATCTATCGGGTGTTCCGGTGTTTATCGGAGCTGGAGCGTCGGACCGTGTTGCACCTGCGGTCGAATCCGAGAAGCTGGAAGTGGCGCTGAGATCGGCCGGCGCGGACGTCACCCTAAGACTGGACCCCGAAGGGCACAAGCTCTCCCGTGATGAGCTGCGCGCGGCAAAAACCTGGCTGGTGCAGAAGGTAAGCTCCATTTAGCCCAAGTCTAAAATCACAAGTCAAGAGTGACAAGTGTCAAGTGTCAAGTGACAAGTGTAAAGTCAAGAGTCACGTCATTCGACGCTCGGGCCAGATTTGAAATCTGGCCCGGAAAGACAAATTAGGCATCTCCAGTGCCCCTCCGGGAGGGATTTCAAATCCCTCCCGCGTATGAGCAGGTATATACAATACAGCAATTTTCCGTAAATTTGACACGCACCCACGGACCCATAGGTTCCACATAAGGTTACCTAATTCGCACCCTCAACAGAAGGCGTTTCCTGTCACCCCTCAGCGGTTCAGCCTGAGGGCTGCGGCGCGGTGGGCCAGCCAGATGGCTTGTGCGGCATCGGCTCTGGTGATCGGAGAATCGGGATGAAAGAGCAGACCATCCGCTGACCTGGAGGGCGGCCCAGCCCACCCCCTTGTGTCGATGCGATGGCGGTACAGCGTTTCGGCATAGGCCGCAGCCTGCGTCCCCGGTGAGAGGTCCGCGTAGTGGGAAGATTCCACAGATCTAGGTATCCAGTCCGGGTCGATCTGAGACTTGGCCGCAACCAGCAGACGGGCGAACTCTACGCGGCCTATTGGTGTTCCTCCATCAGGTGGAAGCGCCGCGGGAGCCGACGGGCCGGACTTCTCGTCCTGGACAAGGTGTTCCATTAGCCCTCCCGCCTCTTCCCTCGTCAGGTACTCCTCCGGCCTGAACTCTTCCCCGTCAAAAAACCCTCTCACAGCCAGAAACTGGATCGCGCGAAAGTGCCTTGTACTCTTGTGAACATCGGCAAACCAGGTGAGATACGCTTTTTGAAGCAGCAGCCTGTCTTGAACGATGGCGGCGGGAACTTCGCGAGGCTCCATACTGTATCTCAACGCAAGCGCGGCAATGGTGCCGGCCGCCTGGCCGAGAGACATCCTGACGGGTTCCATCCTGAGAGTCCCGTACGCCACATGTGTGGCCGAGACGGCAGTCGAGACGATCAAGCCGTCAACATCTCGTGGGATGATTACTCCGATAGGTACCCGATACCACGGCGTGTGACGGACGAGCCACCACTCTCCCTCACCCCTGTGTCCGGCGGTCGGGTCACGAAGCTCCTGAGTGGCATGGCTGTCCATCGGGTAGTCCCCTATCGCTATGCTGTCGTGGAACCGGCGCTCGCGAGCATAAATGACATCGCTCTCGTTCATCTCAGAGATGCCTATCATCCGTCTGGCCTCCCTTACGTAGAGCGAATGAGGAAGTCCGCCGGTATCCGGATACTCATCGTCCGCGAGGCCGAGCGACTTCATACCGAGCGTGGTTTGAAGGTAATAGAGGTAGCCCAAAGCGCGCCAGAGATAACGCTCCGCGATTTCCTGCCGGAGGGCCGCGTCCGCCTGAGGGTAGTCGTAGTTGATTCCCGGCAAATCCCCACCCCAGGGGTGCTGATTCAGCTCGTACTTGCCGTTCGGCAGACGGCCGTGATTAAACGCCCAGCTTTCTTCCCAGCTCGGCGAATAAATGTAATTCTTCACATCGTATTCGGCAGGCTCAGGGATCGAGCGGTCCTCCCCTGGGTAGTCCTTGACCGTGAGCAGATAAGCATAGCTCTGAATGCGGTGGTCGGCCTCACCTGTGCTTCCGGGAAGAATTTCGTCCGTGTTGTTGTCGTAGTAGATGACCCCTGCGTGCGGCTCCTCTGGGGTTCTTACCTCCCTCGGAATACGGAACTTCACCCCGGCTGCGGCGGCCACATCAGCCTCGACGGTGGCATCGATCACCAGCCTTCCGATGACGTCCGACTCATCCAAAGAATCGAGGCTTTTCAACCTGACACCCTGGATGCGTCCGTCGCGGACGTAGACGCCGGACGTGCGCATCCTCCTGAAGAAAATGATGCGCGGCTCGGCGTAGATCATGGATTTCATTATCGCATTGGCCACCCTGGGTTCGTAGCGCAGGCCGTTTTCGCCGCGGCCGTAGTATCGCGCCACTCGCGCTCTGAACTCTTCAAAGAACCCGTTCGAGCGCCCTTTTTGGCGCATGTCGGTGACTCCCAGGCCGTTTGAGGCCATCCCGCCCGCGCGGTTTGTCTCCTCTATCAGAGCGACGGAGACGCCAAGCCTCGCCACAGAAACGGCGGCTGCCGTCCCGGAAGCGGTAGCTCCGACAACTACCACGTCGTAGGCTCCCGTCTCAGATAGGGCTGGAAACGTCTGCTCAGCCACTGTGGCCGGGTCGCCTTCGACGATTATGCTGTACAGGTAAACAGTCGCCGGAGAAAGACCTGTATCACTTATCTTCCGAGTTCCGGGGGCCACAGATATGCAGACGCCATCTCGCTCGATGATAGCGCCGTTGTGGCTTGTGGGCAGGTAGATATCTATCGCAGTCGGCGAGACGGCAACAGCCTCAACTCCGTTTGGCGCAATAGAAAGAGGGATGCTCTGGTTTGCCATAAAATCCTCTACAGCCGAAGTCGAAGACGGCAGCAGGAACGCCGCCGCAGCGAACAGGCTCAACACATGTAAGTTTGACACGAATCTCTTTTTCCCCTTCTCAACCAACAGAGGGACATGGGTCATGGGAAGAAACCCTCTGCTTTCTGTTACCTTAAACCAGCAGCCTCAAATCTGCAATCCCCACGCTCTCCCATCAGCATATCATGGATCATCACACTTTGTAACGGCATTGCAACCAGCCTTGTCCCAGTCCCGCCAATAATTTATGAAACAGGCCCAAAGCAGCCTAACAGTGATGGAAAGGGGTTTCGTGTATACCACTGCGTCATAAATTGATGTACGCAAAAATACCTGTTTTTGGCGTGATGGGGAAAAATTACCCAGTAACCCCTTGACAAAACCCCCTCCTTTCGGATATGAAAAGAATGGGGAAAGGGAGTCTATGGCTTCAGGTGCGCCATGGCCAGGAGTTCACTCAGTAATTGTCGAAGTCAAGGGTAGGGATCGTCTAATAATGAATGTAGTTACGTACAGGGCCGCGAGAGTCGTCTGCGCTCATTTGGTCCTGTTGACGCTGACATTTCTGACATTTCTCTGCGCCGCCTCTCCAGTATGCGGAGGAGGCGGGCCGAAGAGTGTGCTTGTTGTCCAGAACACGCGCAGCCGGGTTTCCGCCGACATAGCGGCTTACTATGTGCGCATGCGAGGCATTCCGAAATCGAACCTCTGCGCTATAACCTGCTCCACTAATGAGATCGTCAGCAAGCAGGAGTGCGAGACGAAAATCGTCGCGCCAATTCGAGAATTCCTCAAGAAGCCTGAGATAGCGGATCGGATACACTATATAGTACTGACCAAAGGAGTGCCGCTTGGGGCGGACTATGGCTACAAGTCCGGGCCGCTTTCCGTGACCAGCATACTGACGTGCGTCGCTGCGAACGTTACGGAGCCTATTACAAACCCCTACGGTCCGACCGCCCAGCAGCCGGTCGAGGCCGCGTTTTCTTACGACATTCCTCTGGGCGCCCGCCTGTACCTCGTCACTCGGCTCGACGCATATACTGTCGAGGATGTGCATAGAATGATCAACAGGAGCATCTTCGCTGTGCCATTCGGTCACGTAGCTCTTGACCGCAGAGTGGTCGACGAATCGAACACCGGCTACGTCGCGCTTAACGATAGGCTGGCGACTGCAAACTACGCCCTCGAGTCGATGGGAGTTCCAACCACCTATGACGATAGTCATCTGTTTCTGGGGTGGATGCAAAACCTGATCGGATACTTCAGTTGGGGGAGCAACGATCCATCTTTCACTTTCCCGGCCTACACCAGCAATTCGTTTCAGCCGGGGTCGATAGCAGATACCTACGTTTCGACCAGCGGGAGGACTTTCGACAGGCCAGCGGAGTCCGGACAATCACTCATTGCCGATCTCATACCGGCCGGCGCCTGCGGAGTCTCCGGCTATGTGTCGGAACCCTACAGCTATTACACCACCAGGCCGGAGGTACTCTTCGATAGGTACATTAAGGGCTACAACGTGGCTGAGAGCTTTTATGCTGCCTGCCCCGAGCTGTTCTGGAAATCAGTTGTAGTCGGTGACCCACTTATGGCCCCGTTTGCTACTCCGCCGTCCGTCTTCATACTCAACTCATCCGAAACCCCGATTACCGGCCTTGCCACGCTAAGCGTGAGCGCTTTCGACTGGTCCGGCGTCTCGAAGGTGGAATTCTACTTCGATGACAGGCTGATCGGTATTGCAGCAGCGAAGCCGTACAGCATAACTCTCGATACTACACAGTACACCGTCGGGCCCCACCTGATCGAGGCCATAGCTTATGAGAACTCGAAGGTTGCAACTCAGGGGCACGCAAGTGCCGTTCTGACCATAGAAAACCCGACATCCAACCTCACAAATATAGCTGATGCATTCCATAGCCCTGACGGTCAGGGCGTTAGGTCTACCGGCAGGGTCGTCACGGCAGCGACGTTGGACATGGGCGGAAAGGAGTTCTATATAGAGGACCCCAGCCGCACAAGTGGAATCAAGGTGGTAAGTAACGTGAAAGTGGCGGAAGGCGATCTGGTTACGGTTGTGGGTGACCTTCGCACTGATTCCGGCGAGAGGAGCATTGTCGCGGCAACTGTGAGCGTTACAGGACGCGCGTCCGCTCCTGTCGCGCCCCTTGGGATGCCCAACAAGTATGTCGGAGGTGCAGACCTTCTCCCGCAGACGCTCGGCGTAACCGGCGGTATCGGCCCGAGGAATCTGGGACTGCTTGTGAGAACCTGGGGCAGGGTCACCCACGTGGGCGGGCCGCAGGAGGACTTCTTCTACATAGACGACGGTAGCAATCTGGATGACGGTTCAGGCCACATAGGGCTTAAGGTCAGATGCGGGAATCTCAGCAAACCTCAGTTTGGTTCGAAAGTCATTGTAACCGGACTAAGCAGTTGTGAGAAAGTCGGAGGCCGCACAAACCCGGTGCTCAAGCTCCGCAGACAGTCGGACTTGCTGAGTTTGGGCATATAGTGCCGATTGCATATGGACCGGCCATAGCATCAGGCTCTCCATTGATCGCGCGATTTCCTCACAATGATCGCGCGCGATCTCCGAATCGCGTGCGAAACGGAAAGATGCGATTGATGGAGATTGACTAATTAACTGGGTAAGTATGTTGTGGCGTGTTGAAACACGAAATACACGAAGAAGCTCGAAAG
>JACPPP010000147.1 GCA_016190935.1 Armatimonadota bacterium
TCGCAAGGCCGTTTGAGTGGAAGTTCACGCGAGAGGATCTGGCACGGTTGATGTCAAAGCTCTCTGCCTGTTCTTACCCCACCGCAAAAGCGGCCTGATCATAATAATACGTCATCGAATTTATGAGTTACTGTACTTAGTATCTGGTAAGATCGCGCAGTCGTTCCTGGCCGTACGAGCAAAATGGCACCGACTGTAATTATATAGCACTGCTTGGCGTATGGAATATAGCACTGCTTGATGTATGGAGGTTCGCAAGTGCAGGAGAGGTTGCTTTCAGCCGCCGTATGCGCGCTGGCGCTTTTCTCAGCAGTTACGATTACGGCCGAACTGGTAAGTATACAGCAGGAGAAGCCGGAACAAGGGTGGTTCACGTCGTACGAAGGTCCGGCGGTCGCCGCCGCGCTCCCGGCTGCTCTGCCGAAATCGACGTCAACGGACAATCCTGTAGTCAAGGCTATAGCAAGAGTGGGGCCGGCGGTGGTCAACATCGACACGCTCGTCATCGAGCGGCGGTCCAGGCTGCCGGGCATCTTTCGTGACATTTTCGGCGATGATCCCTTCTTCTCGGAACCTATGCCGAGGAGAGGACAGGGGTCCGGCGTCATAATCGACAGCGACAACGGATACATTCTAACAAACGAACACGTTATCCACAATGTACGGGGCAAGAATGGTCAGATCAAGGTCAGCCTGCCGAACAAGCAGCAGTACGATGGGAACCTGGTCGGCGCTGACCGGATGAGCGACCTCGCCCTTGTCAAGATCGACGGGACAGACTTGCCTCAAGCGACGTTGGCCCCCAGCGACGACCTCGTTATCGGCTCGACGGCGATAGCAATCGGAAACCCCTTCGGGTTCCGTAACACGGTGACTGTGGGAGTCGTAAGCGCCACCGGCAGGACTCTCCCCACACAAGAGAACACGCAGCTTGAGGATCTAATTCAGACCGATGCCGCCATCAATCCGGGCAACTCCGGCGGGCCGCTCTGCGACGTCAACGGTGACGTAGTCGGCTTGAACACGGCAATCATCCCCTACGGCCAGGGAATAGGGTTCGCCATTTCAGCCAACACGATCAGGGGGGTTGTAGATGAGCTTGTGAAGTATGGCCGCGTGCGGAGGCCGTGGACCGGCATGTACTACTATGACCTGTCAGCGCGGGCCGCACGGCAGCTTGGGTTGAAAAAGCCTGAGGGCGCGCTCGTCGCTGAAGTAGCAAACGGCAGCCCGGCGCACAAGGCCGGTATTGAACCCGGAGACGTGATCCTTGCCGTTGACGAAACAGAGATAACATTCGTAGAAGACATCCAGAAGTTCCTGCTCCGCGCGAAGGTGGACCAGGCAATCAAGCTTACAGTGTGGCGCGACAACAAGAAAAAGACCGTGCCGCTCGAGCTTGAAGAGCCACCGGCGAGGATGAGGGGATAGACACAACAAACAGGACGGAAAAACACTTCAAGGAGGAAATGCATTGAAAAGGTATCTGTGTATCCCAATTCTGGTGGCTCTGCTGCTTGCAGCGCCCGTCTGGTCCGCCAAGCGGAAGGCCCCTACAAAACCCGCGCCTGCAAAACAGCAGGCGGCTGCTTATCCACTGGTTATGCAGGCCGTCGGCACGTTCGACGATGACAAGCCTGGGCCGGTGGTCAGCCTATTTGCCTCACCCGATGAACGCGAACCTGCGTCGTTCACTATTTCAGCCAAGAAGGCTCTTACCGGTGTCAGCCTCAAATTGGCTGGAGACCTCGTTTTGGGGAAGAACAAGATCCTGGCGAGCCAGGTGACAATATCAGCCATGGAAGGTGACCGACTTGCGCAGGCCGGCGGGTTCGATCTGGACCCCTCATCTGAGCCGAAAAGGTTCTGGATGGCGTTTGATGTACCGCGCCGGACACCGGGCGGTGTGTATCAGGGGGCTGTCTTGGCCGTATCAGGAGGTAATGTAGTCGGCAAGCTGCCGGTTCAGCTCAGCGTGTTGTCGATGAGGCTGCTCGGTTCATCCAAGGAGTATGGCATTATTCTACCTGCTGCGGATGAAATGGACGATAGCGCCATACAACTTCTTAGCGATGTAAAGTCACTCGGCTTTGGACTAGTTTCGCCATCTGTCGCTCCTGAAGCGCTGGGCTCGGCCGTACGAGCCATAAGGGAGGCCGGCTTTACTCCAAAGATTCCTTACAACCACCCCGAGTTTACGGCCGAATGTCTTGCTGAGGCGAGCAAGCAGGCCGGCGCGTCGGGCGCAAGCCGCGTCTATTATAGCGTGGCATACGAACCGACTACCTCAGAGCAAATCCAGGCCGCGAATGAGCGGATCGAGATGCTGCGCGCTAACAGGCTGAAATCGTTCGCGGTTATCAGCGATCCAGCCGCGTTCGACCAGCTCTCAGAGTCGCTCGACGTGATCGACTGCCACATTGATCTACCATATATCCAGGGCCTCTTGTCGGGCAATGAGCGAGGAATGGCCAGACAAGAATGGTGGTACTGGGACATAACCAACAGCGCCCGGATGAACAGGCTTTATGCGGGGCTGATGCTCTGGAAGAGCGGACTGAACGGCGCTTTTCCTGCGCTGCCGCAGGCGGGGCCTGCAGATTCCGTAGTCGGGACTATCCGGTGGGAAGCCTTGCGCGAAGGAGTCGATGACACTCGTTACCTGACCACTATGATGGCGGCGCTCCGGGAGGTAAAAGACGCGCTTAAAGTAGGCGCGACCAAGAACTCCACATTTGCACAAAAGACGGTTGACGACGCGGAGGCGTTTCTGTCCGAATCCTTCTCGAAGCCGCTTGATGAGATCAAGGACTCGGATTATCAGGCGATTCGAAAGCGCCTGGCATTGTTTACCATAAAGCTGCGGCAGGTTCTGAAGTAAGGTACGTCGGATGGATGGAACGGGTGAAAAGAGGCCGGGGGATTCCCGGCCTCTTTCTGGCGGAGCGAGTGGGATTCGAACCCACGAACGGGAAGCCCGTTACAGCATTTCCAGTGCTGCTCCTTCGACCAACTCGGACATCGCTCCATTTGACCCTTAATTCTATCACAGATCGGCCGCATTATCAATCCTCTCGGCAGGCAAGCGGGCGCACCTCAAGTTCAAAGGTCGGGCCTCATTCCTTAAAGCTGAACCTTTGTTTAGCTGGTCTAGCCTGTGGGTAAAACTCTCAACAGATTGGCAGGCCAGCGAACTCCACTTCTTCGATCGATTCAAAGCTTGTTGAGCGGAGGCTCTGCATGGCCGGATTTTCTCATTATCTGTCGCTAAAACTCCACCTTACGTAAGGAGGTCGAGCCATGCCCGCGAAATTCCAGATGATTTTCGTTGTCGTGCTTCTAATCGCTGCCACAGCGCCTCAGGTCGATGCAGTGGAGCAGGGTGCGATCGGCCCGGGGGATACGCTGAAGATCACTGTCCTGGGCGAGGCCGACTACCCAAGACAGGTCATCGTCGAGGACGACGGGCGGATTGCGCTGCCGCTGGCCAAGGATATCAGAGTCTCCGGTATGACCATGTCGGAAGCAGCCGTGGCTATCGCCCAAAAGCTCAGTAAATTCATCAAAAACCCGGATGTTACAGTCGAATTGATCCAGAAGGCGCGTAAACTGGTGACCGTATCCGGACAGGTGAGGACTCCAGGAGTCTACCCACTTGAGCGCGAGAGCAGACTGATGGAGGTAATCGGGCTTGCCGGAGGATTTCTTGAGACAGCAGACCAGTCCAAGGTAACGGTCACGCGCTGGGATTCTCCAGAGCCTGTAAAGTGCGATTTGCTGGCTTTTTTGGCAGGAAGCCGACCTGATGCGAATGTAGTCCTTCAGGACGGTGACGTAATCCTTGTGCCGGAGAAGACACCTACCCTCGGCAATGTCTTCGTGTTCGGCGCGGTAAGGCAGCCGGGGCTGGCCATCCAGATCAGGGAGGGCATGAGAGTAAGCCAGGCGATCTCAGCGGCAGGAGGTATCATCCCGGAGACGGCTGATCCAGCACGCGCGATGGTTAAACGCCAGGGCCAGGACGAACCGGTGCAGTTCGAGTTGGCCAAGGCTCTTGCCGGCGACCCAACGTCCGATCTCCTGCTTCAAGCCGGAGATACCATAACCATTCCGACTATGGAGCAGATAGGCACCTTCACTATTGTCGGGGCGGTGGCCAACTCCGGCGAGTTTCCCGTCAGACCCAACATGACGGTCCAAAAGGCTCTGGCGGCGGCGGGCGGCCCCAGGCAGGGGGCCAAGCTCACACAGGTGCGACTGACCAGGACCGATCAGGCCGGAAACAAGCAGTCGGTCAAGATAGATTTGGTGAGAGTTGCCGACGGCAAGACCCAGGATGTGGCAGTTCTTCCGGGAGATACATTATTCGTGCCGGAGCGGCCGCCGAGACAGGATATGCCGAGGCTGATTGCTGTTGGGGTGAGCCTCCTGGCACTGCTGCTCAGGAACTGAACGCGATGCGATAGCCCGTCAGTTGCTTCGGACTGCTTGTCTGCCGAAGCCTTGATGAGGGATGGATTTGAAATCTGGATGCGCCGCACGGGGACGTGCGGCATATATGGCCCGGCGCGTGACGGGCCGGGCCATCGGAAGCAGTCCGAAGCAACTGCTGATGCGTAATTAGCGATAGAGGTGAACAGGTTTGAGGTTTTGGGAGTTCTACAGAACCATCTGCAAGAGAAAGGTTATGATTGCCGGGGTGGTAATCGCCACGTGCGCTATCACGCTGGTGACGACGGCAAATCGGCCTCGAATCTACCAGTCAACGGCGCAGATCATGCCGTCCGACGCCGTCCTTCAAAGGCCGATCCTATGGAGTGTTGCTACGAGTCCTGACGGAGAGCCGCGGGTCGAGCGGGGCAACAGGAGTGGCCAGCTCGCGAACCTGATGAGCCTGGTTACCAGCCGAACAGTTGCTGAACGTACGGCTCAGATGCTGAACCTGGACATCGAGCCGGACTCTCTGAAAAAGCGCATAAACGTGTCAACCGCTCCGAGCCCGGAACCTGGAGACAGGCAGGCTCGGACGGACATAATTCGTATAACAGCGCGGGATTCGGAGCCCTCAAATGCCGTCAGAGTAGTCAATGCCGTGGCGCTTGTCTTCACGAACTACTATCAGGAAATCAGCCATCAGAACGCCGTCGCAAACACAGAGTTCCTGGAGGAGGAATTGGCGAAGGCAGAGGCTGAACTCGACCAAGCGGAAGCCAGGCTCAGGCAGTACAAGCAGTCTAAGGGGGTTGCCTCGCTGCCGGAGGGAATACAATCCTCGGTCCAAAACCTGGCTGCGATTCAGCAGCAGCGTGACGAGGCGGCTGCACAGCTTGCCGAAAGCCAGCAGCGGCTTGCGAGCGTCAGGCAGCAGCTTGCGAAGGAATCTCCGACAAGGGTTGTGGAGGAAGGCACAACGAACTCTCCTATGGTACAGCAGCTCGAAACACAGGTCGCCGCGCTGAGGACGCGGTTGATTGAGGCGCAGGCTAAGTACTATGACGTGCACCCAACTGTGCAGGACCTCAAGAACTCGCTCGCTGAGGCGCAGTCGAAGCTCGATGACGAACGGAAAAAACTGAGGATGTACCGGAACGTAGTGCCAAACCCGATCCATCATAATCTGCTCGCGCAGAGGTCGCAGCTTGAGTCGGACGCTCGCGGCTTTGCTGCCCGTGTCGCAGAGATCGATGCGTCCGTCGCTCGTGCGAGAGGCAACCTGAAGCCCGGAGAAGATGTGCAGCTTGCGAGACTGCAGCAGGAATTCCTCGACGCGCAAACCCACGCCTCGGGAGTAAAGCAGAAACTTCACCAGGCGAGGCTGGATGAGAACGACACGAGCGAGACAGGCGCGATCAGACTCGTCGATAGAGCGCTTGTGGCCGAAGGGCCGATCGGTCGGAGCAGGTCGAGCTATCTTGCGATGGCTCTCATCTTGAGTCTTATGGTAGGTATTGGGCTTGCGCTGACCCTGGAGACGCTCGATAACAGACTCAGGTCGAATGTGGATGTGGAGCAACTGCTTTCGCTGCCGGTCAACGCGCTCATACCGACGATGTCCGGGCGGAATGCGCCTGCGCTGCCGAAGATAACATACCTCGATCCACTTTCGCCGCTTGCCGAGGCGTATCGGTTCCTGCGGACGGACCTGCTGCTTTCCGCGGCCGAATCCGGCGCGAAGACGATTATGATAGCCACGGCAAAGCCCGGCCAGGGAGGCACGACAACTGTTGCCAATCTCGCCATATCTCTCGCGATGGATGGCAAACGGGTGGTCCTCGTGGACGCCGATATGCGCAGGCCGACACTGCACAGAATATTCAAGGCAGGAAATGACTACGGCCTGAGCAGCGTGCTCTCAGAGGAAAAGAATCTGGAAGACGTGCTGGTAAGCACCGAGATCGAGAACCTGCTCCTTCTACCTGCCGGACAGACGCCCATCAACCCTTCGGAACTTCTCGGCTCGCGTAAGATGGGAGAGTTGGTCGCCGCGCTCGCGTCAGGCGCCGATTTCGTGTTGTTCGACACCCCCTCGGCCATCGCGTTCACGGATACCGTTGTTCTCTCACGATGGATAGACGGAGTGCTGCTGGTCGTGAGAGCAAACCAGGTACCGCGCGGCGCGGAGCTGCAGGTGAGAAAGCTTTTCAACAAGGCTAAAGTGCAGATACTTGGGGTGGTGCTAAACGACGTGCAGCCGACGAGCGTGGACAGCTACTACTACCACTCCCACTACTATCCGACGACAGGCCCGACGAGGCTTACGCTCCCGGCTGGCAGAAAAGCGATGAGCGATGAGCAATGAGCGGTGAGTTTTGAGTTTTGAGTTTTGAGTTTTGATCGCCGGGGAGATGTCTCCCCGGCGCGTGTGTGACGGACATGCGTCCGCTGCATCTGGTCGGATTCTGCGTAACAATCGAGAGGCAGATTTCGCGACAGGGGTGTCCTGAAATAAGGCGCTGCTCGTCTAACGCATAATACCTGAACCGGGGAAGCGGGGAATGATTTGAGACGGGGAATTCCATGTTCCTTGCCTTCCACCATTTTCCCCGTCTCCCCGGTTCAGGAGTTGTCTGTCGTCATCATGTCTTACCCGGGCAACACACAAAATAACGAATCTTGTGCTTAGAGTGCATATCCGGCATCTTAAGATGCCTCATCTGCCCTTCCGGGGAGGGATAGCATATCCCTCCCGAGGCGTGTGTCTGCTCAAAGCGGGAGCTAAGCCGCTCCCGCACTCCAAAATCCAAAATCGAAAATCCAAAATTGAGGACGTCTCTACTGTTTTGGTCCGCCCAATACTACGCGCCACTGCCTCCAGGCAATATAGCAGCTAATAACAATTATCGCTGCCAGAACTACGTCGTCAAGACCAGACATTATCCGTTACTCCCCTTTCGCGCAGTTAATTGGCTGCTATTATCATTATGAATCATTGGCCGTGATTGTCAAGGCCCTGTGAGGTCAGACCTTAAAAAAAGCAGAAAAAACCTTAAGTAAAAGTCTCAATTTGTGGAGGAATCCGGCCGGAGATGCGTAAGTAGTATTGTGGAGGTTGTTCTCCCGCTGACACACAAGAGTCACAGCGAAAGGTAAATATCGCGACTCATGCATCAGCGGGCTTCGGCATCCTTCGACAAGCTCAGGATGCGATAGTAAGTCGGCTCAGGATGCGGTTCGAAGCAACTGCTGAAGCATAACTCGTGATACTGAATGTGACCGATCGGGAGCAACTATAACCAGAGGTCAATAGCGCGTGAAGAAAGACACCCGATGGGCGATGGTGATCGACCTGCGCAAGTGCGTGGGATGCCATAGCTGCTCCGTCGCTTGTAAAGCTGAAAACGATGTCCCACCCAGTGTATTCCGGTCCTGGGTCAAGATAATTGAAAAAGGCAAATACCCGAACGTATCGAAATCGTTCTTACCCAGCCTTTGTAACAACTGCGAGAACCCAATCTGCGTGCGCAACTGCCCCGTAGGCGCTTCGTACAAGCGTGAAGACGGGATCGTACTCGTAGACCCCCACCGGTGCATCGGGTGCAAATACTGCATGGCCAGTTGCCCCTATGATGTCCGGCACATCAATCCAATCCGCAAGATAGTGCAGAAGTGCTATTTCTGCCATCATCGCGTGGATGCCGGACTGCTGCCCGCCTGCGTCGAGACCTGCATAGGCCGCGCGCGCGTCTTCGGTGATATGAACGACCCCAACAGTGATGTTGCCAAACTGCTTGCCACAGAGCCCGTCATCGTTCTCAAACCCGAGATGGCCACGGAGCCGCGAGTGTTCTACATCGGCGCGGACATAGATGCGATGGAGCCTATGGAAGGACATACGGAGGAGTAGCAGTGGATATACAGGTCGTTTACAACACGCCTCACGAAATACCGCTCGGTGTGCCGATCGCAGTGTATTTCTACCTAACGGGGCTCTCGGCCGGATCGTTCGTCATCTCGGTCATTGCTGTTTTAGGTGGAAGAAAAGAGTACAAGCCGCTCGGGCGGATAGGCGCCATCGTTGCGCCAGTTGCTCTTATCGTTGCTCCGGCTTTCCTGATCGTGGACCTGGAACAGCCGATGCGCTTCTGGCACCTGTTCGTATTCATGAACCCTCAGTCGCCTATCACTTACGGCAGCTTTCTTTTGACGTTATATCCTATCAATGGCATAATCTACGCCTGGTTTCTGTTCCGAGGCGAACAGGCGTTGGCGAAGATACTCGGCCTTCTGGGCATTCCGCTCGCCATCTGCACCCACGGATACACCGGTTTTATTCTCGCGCTCGGCAAAGGGCGCGCTCTCTGGAGCACGGCTTTGATGCCGACCCTGTTCATCGTCTCTGCGATGGTCTCGGGGATGGGGCTGATGATCGTGCTGGCGACGCTGCGGTGGAAGTATTTCTCGAAAGGACGCCCCCCAGAGGCCCTGGCGCAGGACAGACAGTTGATATTGGGCCTGGGCAAGATACTGGGCGGGTGCGTGCTGTTCGATCTATTCCTGATCGGAAACGATATCCTGGTGCTGTTGACGTCGAAGACAGAAGAGCTTGCAGTCGCGCACCTGATACTTACCGGTAGATTTGCCCCTCTGTTCGTGGGAGTTGAGATATTTCTCGGAGGAATTATACCCGCGCTTCTTGTGTTCCTTCCGGTGACGTCCAGGCGGGTCAGGTATTGCTTCCTGGCCTCTTGTCTGACACTGGTTGGAATACTCGCAATGCGGATTGTGGTGGTAATTGCGGGACAGTCCATCCCGCTGCATTAGGAATATGGCAGGAATTAATAGAAGAGAGTTTATAAAGGGAACGGCCGCTGCAGTCGGAGCGATAGGCTCGGCCTGGAAAGTGTCGGAGGCTATGGAACCGAGTGTTGTGGGCGCGTCGATAGGCCGCACGTCTAGGCGTCCGCGCAATAGTGTCGTCACTACGTGTCTGAACTGTTATGCGCGCTGCGGTATATTCGGCTATGAGACCGACGGGCAGCTTATGGCAGTCGGAGGCAATCCAGGCCACCCGAACAATCGAGGCCGGATGTGCGCCAAGGGGCATGCGGGCATCAATATCCTCTACGATCCAGACCGCATACTTCATCCGATGAAGAGAGTCGGAGAGCGTGGGTCGGGAAAGTGGCAGCAGCTCAGTTGGGAAGAGGCGCTAGGTGAGGTTGCCAGCCGGATGCGCCGGCTTGCCGCCGCAAAGCAACAGGACAGGTTCGTCTTCCTCAGCACCCGCGACATAACCTCTCAGGACTTCACGCGCCGCTTCTGTTATGCCTTTGGCTCGCCGAACGCGCTGGTCAACGTGCCGCTGTCCGGCTGGAACAAGGCCTCCGCACAGGCCTTGACCTGGGGCGCGCCATTCGAGATCAACGATGTTGCCAATACTCAATACATGCTCCTCTTCGGAGCGAACCCTTTTGAAGCGCACCTGCTTCGCACGAGCTTCGTCCAGCGGATCACAGAAGGCCGAGTAACCAAGATCGAGCACGACAAGGTGCACCATGGGGCGAAGATGGTCGCCTTCGACCCCCGGCTCTCGCAGACAGCGGGTAAGAGCGATGAATGGTTCCCTATCCGGCCCGGCACCGACGGCATAGTGGCCCTCGCGATGGCGAACGTGATAATGCGCGAGGGGCTGGCAGAACGGGATTTCATCGACAATTGGTGCAACTACCCCTTCGACAAGCTCGCCGCTCATCTGGCGCAGTTTACACCGGAAGCCGCTGAGCGGGAATCTGGTGTTCCGGCCGCCGATATTCGAAGAATCGCCGTCGAGTTTGCCACTACCAAACCCGCCACGACCGTCTCGACCGGCGGTATCTCGAAACACGAGAACGGCGTCCAGGCCGAGCGCGCAGTGATGTTACTTAACGCCATTACGGGAAACATCGATGTGCGCGGCGGGTTCTGTTTGCCCAGGCAATATCATCTGCCACAGCCTGATCCCAAACCTTCTGTGCCTGATAAGTCCTCACCGTTCTTCGGACAGGGGTTGCTCGGGCTGGAGGGAGAGGCCGGACTGCTTACCGCCGTCGAGCGAGGGGCCAAGGTGGAGATGTGCATGCTGTACAAGGCCAACCCTTGCTATGAGTGGCCCGATACCGCGCGGACCAAAAAGCTGTTCTCCGACGAGCAGCAGATACCCTTCCTTATAGCTATCGATTCCTTCATGACGGAGACTGCTGTTTACGCTGACCTGATCCTGCCGGACGCGACTTATTTGGAGAAGCTTGAGATCGAAGCGCCGCCTTCCTTTTCTATGGTGCCGATTATCGCACTGAGGCAGCCGGTAGTCAAGCCGCTCGGCTCGGTGCGTAGCGCAGAGGATATACTTCTCGAACTCGCGTTCAGAGTCGGCGGCGGGATGGAGAAGTTCTTCCCGTTCGACAGCTATCGCCAGTATATAGAGGCGCAGATTACGGGCATTCAGCCGCTCGTCAAGGCCGGGGGGTTCGGATACCTGGAGGAAAAAGGAGTCTGGCACGACCCGCAGAAGAAGCCGGTTTACAGAAGCTATGAACAGAACGGCTTTGCTACACCATCTGGCAAGTTCGAGGTCTACTCCGAGCGTATAGCAAAGGCGGGACAGAGCGCGCTTCCGACCTATGTGCCGGTCAAGCAGACACATAACCTTGCCGATGACGAGTTCATATTGATCACCTACCAGTGGAATGTCCATACGCACGGGCGAACGGCTGATTCGATGTGGCTGTCCGAGATAGTCCACTCCAATCCCATGTTGATCAACCTGGAAGTCGGCGAGCGACTGGGGCTTAAGACAGGGGACCGCGTCCGGGTTTCAAGCCAATCCGGCGAGATCGAAACTGAAATAAGGTTGACGCAGGGGATACATCCCAAGACGGTCGCGATGTCCGACAGCGTCGGCCACTGGGCCTACGGACGCATAGCTCAGGCGAAGAGATTCAAGAGCAAGTACCTTGAGACGGAGCACATTTGGTGGGGCGAAGAGGAGGGCTGCGGAACCCATCCGAACGCGATCATCCGTCACAGCTCGGACCCGCTCGGCGGCGGAGAGGCCTGGATGGACACGAGAGTGAGGATAAAGAAAGCATAGGATGATACAGAGGCTGAAGTTCGCTATCTTCCATATGCCGCCGAAATACCTGCTGCGCTACGCGCCGATTGTGGCCGTCATCGCAGTCATGCCTCTTTTGCCTCTAGCCTATTTCACGAGCCGCAACCCGATCTACTGCGGCAACTGCCACAAGAAATCGCACGAGCCAGAGCTTTGGCGGCAGTCGGAAGTCCATCCGAACAGCGTTACCTGTATCGACTGCCATGCTACCAGCCGAGGGTTCATTCTGAGGAACTTTTCGGCCCAACCGTCGAGGATAAACCCGAACTGCCTGCGCTGTCACAAGCTGGAAGAGGTCAAGAAGATCGGCAGCCCGGGATACAAATTCAAGAAGAATAAGAGCAATGTGCGAATCCCTCATGAACTGCACGTGGAACAGGTCGGCGCAAGCTGCACGGACTGCCACTACAACCTCGTCCACGACCGGCGCGAGCACAAGACCAACCGGCCGCCTATGGAGGGCTGCCTGAGCAAATGTCACGCCTCCGACGCCAAGAACTGCCGGAAATGCCATCCGGCGGGCACCGTTGCGCCGCCGATCACTCGAACACTGGAGACAAACACGTGCCGGGACTGCCACGGCGATTTCCTGAATATGCCGCTCAGCTTTGCCGGACGCGAATATCATCACGCGAAGCACATCCAGAACGGGATACTCTGCGGCAACTGCCACTCGAATGCGACAAAGCACGGCCAGATGCTCATAACATCCGCCGACTGCGACCGATGCCATACGCTGAAGAAGCCTGCAACGCATACGACCTCCTGGCGGAAGGCGCACGGGAAGGTTGCAAAAGCGAACGACACTACTTGCGAGACGTGCCATCAGGACCGGTTCTGTGACGCCTGCCATGGCATCCAGATGCCGCATAAAGTCAACTGGCGCAAGGAGCACGCTGCGGCGGGAGTGTCCTCAGCGAACGTTTGCGACCAGTGTCATACTCGGGACTCGTGCCGCGCATGCCACATGAATATGGACCGTTCCCCGCACGACTCAGGCTGGCGGTCATCTCACGGAATCACAGCGAAGGCCTCACAGAAGCCGTGCGCCAACTGCCACCAGAACAAGTTCTGTGCCGACTGTCACGGTATTCCGATGCCGCACCCGACTCAGTGGATAACCGGCCACGGCAAAGCCGCGATGTCGGACGCTCGTGTCTGCTCTCGATGCCACGAGACCGGCAAGAAGAACGACTGCGCGACCTGCCACAGGAGCATGAAACCGGCGTTCCACACGGCGAACTATACGAAGACCCATCCGGACATGGCGAAACAGAAGCTGGACCTGTGCTACTTGTGCCATTCCAAGGCCGGATGCAACAACTGCCACAAGACTCCGATGCCTCACGAGAAGGATTGGGCGCTCTCTCACGGCTCGAAAGGCGCAAGCTTCGCCGCCAATTCGTTCTGCTACAACTGCCACAAGAAGCAATACTGCGGCGCCTGCCACGAGCTGGGCGAGTAAGTCTGGTGAGGGAAGATCTATGGAGTTCCTATGCTTAGGCCGAGTTTACGAAATAAATCGCGTGGGGCGACAAACTCCATCGTGAAAAGCCGGATTTCCGGGCTTTCCAGTGTAAGACCTAACTCGGCGAAAATCTATCGAGTTTTAGCACATTGAAAAGTTGATGTTGAACATCGCGCATCTTACTAGTGGGTAATTTGCAACGTTATTTGCCATGAGTGCGTATTCTCCTGTGTATAGCCAGAAGAATGGATATCATCTGCTGCGGCAGGAGAGTAATCGATAGGATGTCGTATATTCGCA
>JACPPP010000142.1 GCA_016190935.1 Armatimonadota bacterium
CCGTCTCAGACCATTCCCCGCTTCCCCGGTTCTGGTATCACGCGTTAGATGGGCAACGCCAGGATTTTAGACTTTGCGCTTTCTGACTTTCCACTTCACATCACTATCTTCACCGTCTCCGGCAGATCGTGCACGTCTACACCGCCGTCTTCTGTGCCCGTCTTGAAATCAACGATCTGAGAACAAGTTTCGCCGCCTGCTGGGAACGCGGGCCAGTGCCACTGACCCTTGTTGATGGTGAAGGCAACCACCCCGTCCATGAGAAATGCCTCGATCTCGTCGGTCGGCGGCTCGTCGCTCGGATCGTTGGTCCCCGGCGCGAAACCGGCTACCGCCCGTCCGCCAACACACGTAAAAACCTCCAGCGTGTCAGGATGGCGCTCCATCTTCGTAAGCTCCATCGGCCTTCTCTTCTCAGTCAGCAGCAAGTAAGTCCGGCCCTCGCCCGGATCGTGCTGCACCAGCGGCAGCCATACCTTCAGCATCTCGTTTTCGTCAAACGGCTTATCTTTAGGCTCGGCCCAAATAAGCTTCCCATACTTGCTGAACGCCTCATCAGTAACCTGCTTCGCCTTGACTTCTTTAGCCATTTCCAACTCCCCCATTAGGTTAGTGCCCAAGGAACTCTTCCCGCATTCTTCTCAGGTGACCGGTGACGCTTCCGTCCATTACTGTATCGCCGATCCGCACTATGATCCCCCCGATGATCGAGGGGTTGACCTGCAATTTGATCTCCACACGCTTCCCCGTATACTCCGACAGCCTCGCCTTAAGTCTCAATACCTCATCGTCCGTCATCTCAACTGCCGCCGTAACGTCCGCCACAACTATACCTCTTGCCCCGTTTGCAAGCTGTATATACTCTTCTTCGGTCTGTCTTATGACCTCTTCTCTATCCTTGTCTATGAGAAGGTAGAGGTAGAAGAGGGTTATCTCGTGAATCTTCCCGTGAAAAATACTTGTAACGATCTCTCGCTTTGTCTTGGCAGGAATGAGCGGCGAAACCATAGCCTCCTGCAGCCTGGAAACGGTTTCCAGGGTGTAGGCAATAAGCCCCAGGTCGCTTTCGACCAGGTCAACTACGTCCGCCGCCTGAGCGGCGTTGAACAGCGCGGTTGCATAACGCCTTACTATGCTACGATCAATCAACTTGTCTTACCCACACTCGAAATAAAGTCGTCGATCAGCTTGCGATGAGTCACGTCGTCCATCGACCGGTCCAGCAGTCTGGATGACGCGCGAATAACGAGATCCACAACCTCTTCGCGAAGCGCAGCAACCGTCTTGTCCCGCTCTCTAGCCAGTTCATCCTGGCCTCTCTGCAGGATCGATTCAGAGCGCGCTCTGGCGTCGGCCATAATCTCATCCCTTGCAGTCTGGGCTTCCTTTACCGCCGCCTGGATTCTCTCGTGCGCCTCGGTCTCTATGGTATCCAGCCGCTTCTCGTAATCCCGGCGGAGATTCTCCATCTCGTTCCTGGCCTGTTCCGCCGTCGCATACGTGCCCGCAATCTCCTGCCTCCGGGTCTCAAGCATCTGACCGATTGGGCCGAAAAGAAACCTCTTGAATACCCATAGGAGCAGGATGAACCCGCCGATCTGGATTATCAGAACTCTCGGATCTATATTAAGAATATCCAATTCCTAACCCCACAAATACAGCGATGAGCTATGAGGTCTGGGCGTGATGGCCGGGGATATTCATCCCCGGCCCAGGTGCAGCGGATATTCATCCGCTTTGTGGCCGCATTTCCCCCTTATTGGGGCGGCCGCTCATTCCTCATTGCTCATCGCTCATTGCTTTACTTTACCTCGCTGCTGCCATAACTCGCTCGATCAGCTCGTTCGCCGACGGAACGCCGAGGAACAAGAGGATCAACGAGATCAGCAGCGCGTAGATGACCAGCGACTCGATAAGAGCGAGACCGATGATCATAGCAGTCTGGATGCGGCCCGCGGCCTCCGGCTGGCGGGCGATGCCTTCCATCGCCGCCGCCGCCGTCCGGCCCTGTCCCAATGCTCCCGACAGGACCGCAACCGGCACACCGAATCCAATCGCAATTACCAGCGCAACTAAATACGCCACTAACTTTCGCCTCCTTCTGTCTGATGCGCGTGCTCATGATGATCTCCGAGCGCCACAGCTATGTATATTGACACGAGCATCGAGAAGACCAACGCCTGCACGAAGCTCGTGAACACCGCAAACAGGAGCATTGGGAACTGTATTGGAATCAACAGGTTCCCTAGCACCTGGACTACGATCAGGATAAGAATGGCGATGACCATGTCCTCGCCGAATATGTTTCCGAAAAGACGGATCGAGAGCGAGAGCGGCCTTGCAAGTTCACCGATTATGTGAAGAGGCAGCATAAGAGGAGCAAGCCAGATCGGCTCTCCCACAAAGTGCATAACGTAGTTCTTCAGCCCTGCTTCTCTGGCCCCGAAGTACTGTACAATCACAAATGCTGCGAGCGCAAGAGCTACTGTCGTATTGATATTCGCTGTCGGCGAGATGAAGCCCGGGATAAGGCCGAAGAGGTTCATAGACAGGATGAATATGAACACCGTTCCGATGATCGGAGTGAACATAGGCCCCTTCTCCCCGATGATATTCCTGGTGAATCCCTCCAGAGCCGAGTACACCCACTCCATAGCGTTCTGCAAACCGCCCGGAACGCGATTCATACCCCTGGTCGAGAGTATCGCCATTACAGATAGTATAATTATGACCAGCCAGGTGACCGGAACAGCCTCCGGAATCCAGTCCGGAAGGATATGGTAAGTATAAAGAAAGTGCAGCCAAGTGCCGTGCTCCAAGCCCGCTCCGTGGCCCGCTGCCTCTCCGTGCAAATCTTATCCTCCTAATCGCTCGACAAGCGTAATTCCAAGCGCCTTCAAGAACATAACTATCTGGGTCAAAGCGATGCCCCCGCAGAACCCAATGATGAGGTCGAACCGGCGAGTCATAACGACGCCGGACACCACGACCGCAACAGCCAAAAATTTGAGGATTCCGAACTTCGCAAGCGCTTTTCCGGCGCCCGCTCTTCCGGGGACAAGGACGCGGCGGATGACCCTGTCCAGGCTTGCTAATACACCAAGACTGACCGCCGTGCCCACAGTAAAGCCCAAGGCGGCAAACCAGAACTCGAAGGCGAGAATGGCAAACACAATGATCGCCCACACTACTGCCGTGGTGCGATATGTCCGCCTGATAAACCCCTCGTCGATCATTCCCCCGCCTTCACAAGTATTCTTACGGCTTCAACCAGTCCGGACGCAAGGCCCAACATCGTGAAAACGAACGCAAGCCAGGGCGTCGTGCCCAGCATCCTGTCAAGCCACAGCCCAAAGATCAACCCTATGCCCGTCGCTATCAGGATGAGAAATCCGATGCTGGATATTACACCCAGAGTCCGAAGCCAGCCATAGTCTTCTGTTTGCCGCATTCGAGTTATCCCTGTGATTATAACACAGGAGCCCCAGCTTTTTGCAAGTCCTTGTGCAAGTAGGCACAAAGTCCAGGCCCAGCATTAGAACCTTAAGAAGATACCACGAAAGCTTAATGTTCGTCAAGCAATCAATTCAAGCGATCAGGAGCATCGTTTTTAATTGAGGGGTAGCATCTATTGAGGAAGCGGTGGTAACTGAGCAGGTAGTTATGCAAGTACTTTGGGTGTGGCGGGGAGTTTTTCTGGTTGGATGGGCAACTATGGGAACAGTCCGTTATAGCGC
>JACPPP010000143.1 GCA_016190935.1 Armatimonadota bacterium
GCCCGGCCCGCGTCCAGCCGGCGGATGATGGTTTCAACTGCCTCTATCAGCACTATCATGTATATAATCCCTTTTTGTCTGCTTGTCAAGGGGTTTCCCGCATTTTTTTGGCAAAATTTGAAAAACTGGTAATATTACCAGTATTCTTAACGTAGTGTAGGGCCTTCCACAATAGATGGGGTTATTCTGGGGACTTTTGGGTAATAGAAGATGCGGCAGCACCGCACGATGGAGGCGTGAATGTCTAACTTCTCAATAGCACTGCTTGTCACGACGCTGGCAGGTCTATCGACTGCGATTGGCAGCATCATAAGTCTTGCATTCCACAAACCGAGCGATAAGTTTATGACGTTCGTTCTCGGCTTTTCGGCGGGGGTAATGATTCTGGTGTCGTTCGTCGAGCTTTTGCAGGCCGGAATTGACCGCATCGGTTTTCTTTCCGGCCACATCGCCTTTTTTGCTGGAATCGCCGTCATGTTCCTCATAGATATCCTGGTGCCGCACTCGTTCGGCGGCGAGTCGACGGACGGCTCATCGGGAAAGTCCGAAAAGCTTCTTCGCATGGGGCTTTTTGTGGCGCTTGGGATCGGCATCCATAACTTCCCGGAGGGGATAGGAGTATTCATCGGAGCGCTCTCAGACCCAAAGCTAGGAACAGCAATTGCCGTTGCGATAGCTATTCATAATATCCCCGAGGGGATAGCAGTTGCGGCGCCAATATACGCGGCAACGGGTGACCGTCGGAAGGCTTTCCTCTGGTCCGCTCTATCTGGTTTGGCGGAGCCTGTTGGCGCTTTGCTGGCCGCTGCCGTCCTTATGCCAATTCTGAACGAAACCGTTCTGGCGATTGCGCTGGCTCTTGTTGCAGGGATTATGATCTACATATCGCTCGATGAGCTGGTGCCGGCGGCGAGGGCCTTCGGCTACGAGCACCTTGCGATAGCTGGAACAGCCCTCGGGATGATGGTCATGGCCGCAAGCCTTGAACTGCTGAGGTAGTTATACCAATCGCATCTGAACGACCCTAATGCGAAAGGGCTTTTTCACGAAGAAAATTAGATAGTGAAGAAAGCAAGAAAATAGAACGCTCTCACTGCTATTAGGTACGATCTTATATGGAGTGCGGCAGCTCGATGCCGCTTTGTTTACCGATTACATGTCCATTTTACACTTGAAGAACCTGGTCTGTCGTCGTAAAACAAAGCGAGGTCAAGCCCTCGCACTCCACACGATGCTGTACGTTCTCTTTCTAATTTTCTTTCCTTTCGAGCTTTCCTCGTGAAAAGAGCTTCTCAATTAGGGCCTCGTTAGCGGCAATTGGTATTAATAGCTCGGTACCGCTTTAAACTTTTTTGCATCTGCCTGTAACCACGATTGCCTGCCGCTCGTCTTTATCTGCAGAAACCTCGAACAAAAGGAGGAAGAGTTGCAATGAAAAGGCAAGCGTTGGCAATTTGCGTTATACTGATTCTCCTGGCCGCCGCACAGGTCATAGGACAGGACAGAGTTCGGCCCCAGTGGTGGCCGGGCGAGGGGCCGGGGATCAGAGACGTCGTGGCGGGCGAAGTGGCCGCAGTCAGCCCGACAAGCATCACTCTTGAGACCAGGCGCGGACTGCAGACTTTCACAGTGACCGATCAGACAAGGGTCGTGGTAAGGGGCGAGAAGGCTACTATCGCTGATGTAAATGTGGGCGACCACGCGATAGTCAAGCCCGCTGTAGCAGAGGACGGCTCCCGCTGGGCTCGAGGGATTCTGGTTCCCAAGCCACGTGCGGCAGGCAAGATCACGGCAGTTACGGCGGATGGTTTTACCCTCACTGGCAGGGAACAGGTGTGGAACGTAATCTTGACCGCGGAGACGAAGATTCTGTCGCACAGGATACCCACAGGTCCGAAATCCCAGGGCTATATTGGCACCCCCCAAGACCTCAGAGTGGGCTACCACGCAGCAGTTCTCGGTGATGAAAACGGTGACACCATAACCGCAGCGGCAGTCCTGTTCCACCCGATGGTAATCAAAGGTGTGGTAGAGCAAGCCAATCACAACGAGATTGTCGTCAGAACAGTCAGACAGCGCGTTGTAACGGTCGTACCTACGGATGGGACTGTAGTCTTCATCAGGCCGAGGACCGACGCGAACCAACTAGGCGCGTGGAACGACGTCAAGCAGGGCATGCCGGTGAACATCGGCGGGCACATTCTCGATGAAGGAACGATGGAGGCGCTGTGGGTAGACCTCTTGACCGGCGGGCCTGGCCCCGGCGGTGGCGCTGACGGAACCACCGGCAACCGCAGGCCCGGCGCGCTGAGAAGGAGATAAGTTTGGCGGCACCAGGAAAAAAGCAGCAGCACTAGCCGCCCCCCGGACCCCCTCTTTCCTACTTGTCAAGGGAAACGACCCTCTTCTGCCCTTGCATAGGTAGATAACCATCCTGCTTCCTCCTGGCAGGGAAGGATAAGAGGGGGCCGGGCAATTTGGTACCCGAACGGGTCTATTTTCCCCGTCTCCCCGGTTCTGCCCGGATACACAGTGTGACGCTGACTTTCGGTATGTCTATGGCCACCGATCGGGCGCGATATCCTCATCGCGCCCGAAACAGAATCTTGGTGCTGACTTTCAGGAGCCGTCTTCGATCGTCCGCGATTGGAAATCGCACACCATCGGGGTCTCATTTTGCATTTTGCACTTTGCATTTTTCATTTTGCATTTCCCATGCCCCATGACCGTTACAGACACCTGACACCCGACCCCAGTTATAGTTGATCTAAAACGCAAACATCGTTCTGACCAGGCCGTGCGCCATGTGGTAAACTATTGTAGCCGCAATTGTCTGTGCTGCAAAGGAGGTTTACCATCGGTGCCGAACAAAGCAATACAAACGTCGTCCGCGCCGCAGGCCATCGGGCCTTATTCTCAGGGGATTTCATCGGGAGGATTTGTCTTTATTTCGGGACAGCTACCTATTGACCCGAATACCGGTGACCTTGTCCGGTCCACAATCGAGGAGGAAACAACCATTGTCCTCGAAAACATCAAGGCCGTGCTGTCGGCTGCGGGAGCCGATGTCAGCGATGTAGTCAAAACCACGATATTCCTGACGGACATAAATGACTTCCCGAGGGTGAATGAGGTCTACGCAAGTTATTTCGAGACGAACCCACCGGCGCGCGCTACGGTCGGAGTCGCTGCGCTTCCGAAAGGAGCCAGGGTCGAGATTGAGGCTATCGCAGCACTCGTATAGTAATCCTATTTGGAAGCTCGATTCTAGATTGGGTACAGACATTTGGAGTGCGGGAGTGGCTTAGCTCCCGCTTTCTCGCATGCTGTAATTATAGGCCTGGCTCAAAGCGGCGGCGCGCCGCCGCACTCCACACGTATATACCTAAGGTAAGTTTGAGCGTTTGGAAATCCTGATCTGGCTCTGGGGTGGCGATACGGAGATCGCCACCCATCCCGAATCGCCACACATCGCAACATCTCCTGAACCGGGGAAGCTGGGAATCATCTGAGACGGGGAATTCGAGATTTCTCGTCCCCATTTTTCCCCGTCTCCCCGGTTCAGTTATCATGCATCAGACGATGCGAACCCGCAGTTGACAAGCGTCCAGACCGGAGGTATACTCCGATATAGAGCGTAAAGGACTATGAAAATAGGGGTTGGGGTTTAGCGTTGGAATTCTAATCCTTAACACCCAACCCCCAACCCCTATTCTAGGGAGGTCAAGTGATGAAAAGGAGAATGGGAAGATGTCTTTTGGCGGCTGTGCTATGCCTGTCCGCCGCTGTTATGGCCGTCGCCGTGCCGGTCGATGGCGCCGAAGGCGAAGTCATCTCGCAAGGGATGCTGCCGTATTCGGAAACCTGGGGCCAGATGCTCCAGCGCGATGAGGAACTGACGCGCGCAATCAGGGCGGGGATCGTTCCGGCGCCGCCCCTGATCCAGGCTATTCCGAACCCACTGCCGCCTGTCGTGCCCAGTGAGGAAGTACCTGCGGAGGAAGATGTGACCTTCGCCGCGCCCACCGGAACTCAGCCGCTCACTATCGACACCAGTTTCGTCGGCATCGGATTGAACGACCAGTGGACCGACTTCGGTGGCGGAGCGATCCCCCCGGATACAAATGGGGCGGTTGGGCCGGATCACTTTATGGTCGTGATCAATGGTTCCGTGGCCATATATGACAAGGCCGGAAATCGACTCAGCCACGTGAGGCTGAATACCTTCTTCACTGCAACTATTGGGGGTATTACGTATCCCCGCAACGGCGCATACGATCCCAGGGTTATCTTCGACCGCAGAAGCAACCGCTGGTTCGCCATCACGCTGGAGTTCGGAAACCCATCCCGGACTAACAACCACATAATCCTGGCGGTATGCCGGACTGCTGACCCGACTACCGGGGTGTGGGATAGATACGTAATACCCGTCGGTGAGCCGAATTCCGGCGGTACCACTTTCTTCACCGATTTCGATACGTTCGGTATGGACGACAACGGTGTTTACTTCGCCGCTTTCATACTCTTTTCAGGGGGAAGATTTGCCAAGATAGCCGCAACGGGGAAGGCCTCGCTTGTAGCCACTAATCCCAGCCTGGGGACAGTGTGGCAGTGGAGCAACCTCGACCCGTATGGGACGCCTCAGCCCGCGCACAACCACGACGCAGTGGGGAGCACGGGACGCGCGTGGATCGTCAACTCGTCAACAGCATTTGCCGACATCCAGTACCGGACGATCACCTGGAGCGGAGGCACACCGACGCTCTCCGCAATGTCCACTCTTTCGACGTCGGCGTTTGGGTCGGCCAAGTTCACAGCGCCCGCAAGCGGCAGCACTACCGAGATCGAGATTTTCGGCGGCCACCGCCTTCAGACGGCGGTGATACGCAACAACCGGCTGTGGACCTGCCGGGACGTGGGCGTAAACTCAAGCGGGGGAGCCTCCGGCGCGGACCGCAACGGCTGCGAATGGTTGGAAGTGGACGTAAGTGCCGCCACCCCGTCCCTCGTTCAAAGTGGCCGTGTCTACGATACCTCCGCCACGAACCCTCGTTTTTACTACTACTCGTCCATAATGGTGAACGGACAGGGACATGCAGTTATGGGCTTCTCCGGATCGAGCTCGAACGAGTTCGTCGGCGCGTATGTGTGCGGCAGGCTGGCGAGCGATCCCGCCGGCACAATGGGCCAGATAGCCATGCTGCACGCCGGTGAGGCGGCCTATACCCGTTTGGACGGCACTCGCAACCGCTGGGGTGACTACAGCTACACCTGCCTGGACCCGGATGACGGCAGTATATGGACCATCCAGGAATACGCCAGCAACGCTGTTCCAGGCCAGTCTGTCTGGGGAACCTGGGTCGGCCGCCTTGATGTCGGGTTCCGGCGGCTCACAAATGACATGCCGCACGGGTCGTTTTATATTCCAGGTGACTATCAGTTCCACGTCGATGGCTCCAACTGGGCGGCCGTTGGGATTTTGCCATACTCGGAAGACCACGACATCCAGGCCGACAACAACTATGACTTCAGTTCCCCATACACTTATTCCAACGCAGGCTCTCAGACGCGGGACTTCATCGTCGTAAACGGCCACACCTGGGGCAGTGGCACTCACTATGCCAGGGTCTACTATGGCAACCCCACGGCTTACTGGATCGAGGGGGAGTGGAACATCAACGATCTGGTCGATGGCGCGCCCCACACCGGAGCAAACTTCTATGGACTTGAGACGCTGGACACTTACGAGGTATACCTCTACCCGGGCCAGAAACACACGGTGATAGTGGATGCGGACGGAGACACGGCGGACGCCGCAGTGTTCGTCTACCCACCCAACGTGGCCCAGGGTTCGCGCGCCACAGCCTCGTGGGTTGCGAACGCCACAGGCCCCGGCGAGGACGAGTCGATGGTATTCACTCCGTCCGTCGAGGGTTTTCATGGCATAGTAGTAACCAACGAGAACGGAGGTGCTTCCAGCTATACCATAGGCGTTGGGCCGACTCCGCCAAACGACGAGCGGGCGGGCGCATTCGTGATAGACTCTCTGCCCTATGGCAAGACACAGGTTACTTACTTCGCTACAAAGGCGAGCGATGACCCGGCCATGAGCTGCGGGGCTGATGTGCACTCAAGAAGCGTATGGTTCAAGTTCACTGCCCCGATGGACGCGGAAGTTCAGGCGGAGACATTCGGCAGCACTTATGACACGGTGCTTGCGGTGTTCAGGGACAACCTCGGCGTTCTCGACCTGGTCACATGCAACGATGACTACGGCGCCGGCAGGCAGTCCATGGTAAATTGGACGGCGACCGGCGGAGTGACGTACTATATCGAGGTCGTGGCCTACCGCAACACACCTGGCGGCGATCTTGATCTGGATGTTTCCTACGTCCCTCCCGCTAACGACGCCTGCAGCTCGCCCACTGTAATCACCGGAACGCAGGGAGGCCAAAACCAGAGCACTCTGGGCGCGACCTTCACCACGGGGGAGAGCGTTCCGTCTTGTGTCTCCGCGATCCACAACACCGTCTGGTTCACATGGACTGCTCCTGACGATGGCCACGCCGTCTTCTCGACCTACGGCTCGGACTTCGACACCATAATGGCGGTCTACATGGGACCCTGCGGCAGCCAGAGACTGGTGATATGCAGCGATGACGCCATCGGCAGCGGCCAACGCTACTCAGCGCTTGCGTTCGAGGCGCAGGCGGGCCAGGAATACAAGGTCCAGGTCGGCGGTTACTATTCCACGAGCGCCGGGCAACTGAGACTCCGATACCGGCTCGGGCCGGTGTGCACCACCATTGCCAGGTCTAAGATGGCGGAGGCTCGTACCATTGTCACCCTCTGTGATGCTGTAGTGTCGGCCGCGCCACAGGGCATAATGACCTTTGTCCAGGAGATGGACAGGTCGGCGGGCATTGGTATCTCCAATGATACCCCGTCTCTGGCCCTAGGAACACGGGTGACGGTGGTCGGCGATACGGCGTTCGATAACTTGGGGAACGTGTACCTGACTGGAAGCCTGATGGCCGGCAACCGGAGCCTGACGCCGCCAAAGCCGCTTGGCATGTCCAACAGGAGCGTGGGAGGCGAGACTTTCTATCACCAACTCGGCCCGACCGGAGCTGTGGGACTCAACAATTGCGGCCTGTACGTCTGCGTATGGGGGAAAGTTACTCAGGTCGTCGGGAACACTTACAGGATCGACGACGGCTCAGGTGTGGAATACCTCCCCGGCTTCCCCGGCGTGCTGGTCTACAGCGATGGCGCTAATATGCCCTCGCAGGGTGAAATCCGCGTTGTGACGGGAATCCCCTTTATGTGGGACCCGGTGGGAACACCGGTCATACTGGAGGTCTCATCCTCCCAGCCGTAATCTCCGGCGGCAGGATTTAAGGGGCAAAGTGTAGAGCATTGGAACGTCTATCAATGGGTGTACTGTGTACAGGAAAACACCCGGCGTCAACTTACAGGAGGTAACAAAGCTTGAGGGTCGTTTATATAATCGCGCTTGCGGTAGCAGTCACCACGGCACATCCGCTGTGGGCCCAGGAACAGCAAACCGAGCTACAACAGACCAGCCCCGCTGAGCAGGGCCAACCGGCAGCGGCGCCTCCGACCGTCGTGCAGCCGCTCGCTCCGCCCCCACCGCCTCCGACTGTGTCACCCGATCCGGTCGTCTTCAAGAGGACGCCGGTGATAGACGGAAAGATCGAACCGGGAGAGTGGGATGTCCACTTCAAGTTCGACTATGGCGAAATCCACGCTGCTACCTATATCAACTGGGATGACAAGAACCTCTACGTAGCGTCCAGAACCAGCGCGCCGACCGATCTACTGGTCATTCTCGACGGGAACGGTGACGGATGGTTCCACGGGTCGGACAACTACGAGTTCGTAGCCAGACGGGGCATAGGGGGTGAGTCGCCGACTCTGTCCGTCAGCAGATACGAATCGCACGGCGCTCCCGAATCGGACGGGGCGCCTCTTGCAGCGGCAAAAGCCGAAGCTTTCACAATGAAATCTTCATGCTCGGAGAGTTCCTGCATTTATGAGATCGCTATTCCAGTGGCATCGGCAGTCGGTCTCAGCCTGCAGCCGGGAAAGAAGATTGGGATTACCATCGCGGTGGGTGTTGGCGATGGCGATGTGCAATGGATTCCCTCGGCTCCACTCGGTGAGGTGCGGCCGGCAGAGCTTGCCAGCGTAAAGTCGAGCGCAAGCGCGCCGATCAAGATAGCCGTCAAGATGCTTGACGACCGGCTTGCTCCCGGGGAGGATCTCGTCGCCAAGATTTCCATCAAGAATGAGGGAGATGACGCCTCCAACGCGGACACTATCGTAGTCGGTGGAGAGGGTAAGACCGCGAAGCTCCTTGGCAGCCAGCTTGTTCGATTGGAAGGAATCCAGCCCAAGCGCAAGTTCTCATTCACATTCCGCACCCCGATTCCAGGGTCCGCGCAGCCCGGAAGCGCCGCGCTCGGATCGGAAGTGAGGGTAGACGGCCAGTGTATAGCATCCAGCCTGATTTCGTTCGATATTGTGCCCCCTCACGAGGTAAGACTTGATCTCGGCTCTCAGACAGTCAAGTCCGGCGAGTACCATCGGGTCGCTGTGATTGTCAAGAACAATATGCGTAAAGATTGCCACGGCAGCGTTACGCTCAGCCTGCCGAAGGGCTGGCAGTTCCGGAGGTCAGACGGCACGAGGCAATTTCACATACGTCAGCAAGACAGCGAGCAGGCGGTAGTTTTCCACGTCAAACCGCCGGACAAGGCGGAGGGGCGGACTCCCGTCCTGGCAGAGGTGCAGGCCGGCAAGGCGGCATACTCCGTCTCAGGCGTGCTGGACATCGAATAGCCAGAGCGGCGTTTTGGATTTCAGATCGCAGATTTGAGATTTCAGATTGAACACCTTATGGTCACGGGCGGCATGACCCATGCCCTATTCTAATCCTTTGTCGTATCTTCTGCTCTCAGACAAGGGAAATGAAGAGTGAAGAATGAGCATTTTGGCCGTCGGAAGGATTCTGTTTCGGATACAGACTTGTGGAGTGCGGCGGCGCCGCTCTACCTGATGGGGCCGGATTTCAAATCCGGCCCCATCAGGTACGCGTAAGAGATAGCGGGAGCTAAGCCGCTCCCGCACTCCATATGCTTTCGACAGTGCTGATTTGAAATCCCTCCCGACCAGATCTCTCAGCGGCCTCATTTACCTTCAGCGTCTCAGCGGTTCAGGATGCTGTCGTGCCAAATTTGATCTCGCGGGGACTCCCGGCCCGCGGGTGAGGGCAATCCTGGGCCTCCCTGCTTTACATGAGTCTGCCGCCCCACCGTTTAACGAGTTCCTCAAGCTTGAAATACGACTTTTTGGGCTTGTAGTCCTTGTCCAGAAGCCCGCCCCAGGGGTAGTAGCAGTCTTCATAGTCGGCCAGGTCCCACCAGTTCCACTCCGTCACGTAGTCCTTCGACAGGCAGACAATGAACATCTTCTCCAGCCACTCCGCCTGGAGGTCTTCGTCCCACTGTCTATGCCACGTCACGTACACCTGTCCCGGGTGTCCGTCCGGGAAATGGCGGCAGCCGGGCATTGGTCCTTCCGCGGAGGCGCACTGAGACTCGATGTGGATCGGCTTGCCGAGCTTCTCCGATTTCGCCTTTTCCAGCATCTTAGCTGCCGACTCCATCGCCGCGACCACATCCGCTGAGAACTTACAGCCTCGCTCACCCGCCTCGTCCATTACCTTTTTGTTTATGCTGCGGTCTACACAGTCGTAAGCGCCTTCGAGAAGCTCAGAGTAGTATTGTGTAAACTCATCGTTGGTTTGCATACCTGTTTCCATGTGACAAACGAGTTTCTTGACTCAACTGTGGGGAATGAGGAAACCAAACCCTCCCCAGGGAAAGCTTCCATCATCCACCCACATAATGGGAATATAGCATGTGCCTTCTCGCTTGTCCAGTTCC
>JACPPP010000144.1 GCA_016190935.1 Armatimonadota bacterium
CGTCAATCCTTGATGAGGTAATACCACCAACCGGAGAGCCGTGTGCGGGAGAACCGCACGCACGGTTCGGAGGGAGGGGAGACCGGGTAACCGGCCTTCCCTACCCCTATCAATACGGCGACCGAGGTTGATAACTATGGAGAATGCAGGAAGTCGACGAGGATTCACTCTTATCGAGCTACTTGTCGTTATAGCCATCATTGCAATACTTGCCGCCATGCTCTTTCCGGTCTTTGCAAGCGCAAAGGAAGCGGGGAGGAAGGGCAAGTGCATATCCCACCTCAGAGAGGTAGCCCAGGTGATCCAGATGTATACGTATGATCACAATGACGGCTACCCTCCACTTGTCGGCACGTCGCTGCCGCCGCAGGTGACGTACAGGGTGGGAGGCGGACAGTACAGGTGGCCTCTACTGGTCTATCCTTACGCGAAGTCGTTCGACGTCTTCTTCTGTCCGAGCACTTACAGAAGAGGGCCCTACTCGGACAAAAGCAGCGATATGTTCGGCTACGTATTCGGCCTGACCCCAAGCTACGGATATAACGGGAGCTATCTCTCGCCCGGAGTCGATCCGTTCGCTCCGGATTCGTTTCCTTACAGCCCGATTAAGACAAGCCAGGTCGGTCGCACATGTCACACTATTCTGCTCGTCGAGAGCGCCTACCACGACGACCACGACGTCGGCTACTTCAAGGTTCTACCTCCGTCGAAGTGGAAGAGGTCGGACCAGAAGATTCCCTACGGCCACTGCTGGCCGCGGCACAACGGCACGGCCACTACGGCTTTTGTGGACGGGCACGTCAGAAGTCTCAGCATAGGAAAGTTGAGCAACGAGCGAATATGGAGAAACTACTAAATGGAATCGAAAAAAGCAAGATCAGTATCACAATCGCACAAGGAGGATATCTAAAATGAAAGCGAAACTGAATGTTCTTGGACTGACACATTGGAGAATGCCCTTGAGCCTCTACCTGGCCCTTATCCCCGGCCTTCTGCTGCCGACGATTCAGACGGCGTGGGCCCTTGAGAGCCGGCTGGCTCACGAACCGTGGGCCGCATCGCAGTCCCGACGCGTGCTCTGGGGCGAAGGATTCCCGGGCTTCGAGGCCGCGCTGGAGATGAAACAGGACGGCCGCAATTACGCTGCTAACGTGACCGTTTCCTCGTCTGGAAAAGTCGAGGTCAGCCTGGCCGATGACCAAGCGCGGAATCTTGCAGAGAATACTTTGAGTTCAGTGGTAGATATGTACACAGGCAAAGATCAACCTTCGACCACAGTGCTCGAAAGCCTTCTGGCAATCGACGGACGTCTGCTGCCTCGCACGGTCGTTGCATCCTTAACGAGTCCGAGCAGCAGTGGCTCAACCCAAGCTGCAACCTTCACGCTGGACCATGTGCGGGTGCGGGGTTACGAACTGCCTCGTTCCGTGCAGGCAGCGGTGGCTGGGACCGAAGGAACCCGAATATGGACCATAACGCTTTCTAATCACCGTCTTTTGGGCAATCCGCCTGCAGCAAAGAAGGTGGGAGTCCTGGTTATGGCGCATGGAGGGGACGAGGAGTGGAACCGGCTAGTCTACGACGCCATGGCTCCGATTGCCCAAAGATATACCGCGGCTGTCTCCTTTGAGATGGGAGTAGCGGCGGGCAAGGTCAGCGAGAAGGTGGCGGAGCTTGAGAGACAGGGAGTTGAGAGGATCGTTGCCATTCCCTTCTTCATTTCAGACCACAGCAACCATATGGATGACTTGCGGTACAAGCTCGGTCTTGTCGCCGAGCATCCGGCGGGCGAGCACGCCATACATATGGCCCACCACGATATGACCAGGGCACAAGTCAACGTGCCGCTCCATTTCGCCTCCGCTATGAACGACCACCCCCAGGTGGCGGACATCCTCCTTCGACGCGCGAAGGCTCTGAGCAGCGACCCATCACGTGAGACCGTCATCATTGTAGGCCACGGGCCAAACGAGGACCATTACAATGAGATGTGGCTGGCGGCAATGCAGCGACTGGCGGATGCTGTAAAGACATCCGGCGGATTCAAGGCCGTCGTCGCAGCCACTGTCCGCGACGACGCTCCGGCGGAAGTGCAGGAGGCTGCAAAGAGGCATCTGCGCGACCTCATAAAAAAAGCGTCCGCTGACGGAGGGAAAGCCGTAGTTGTCCCGCTGCTCATCTCCAGTGGATTCGTAGAGCAGCGCATTCGCCAGCGGTTGGAAGGGTTGGACTTCGCCTACAGCGGAGAAGTGCTGCTGCCGGACCCGGCTGTGACTCGCTGGCTGCAGATGAGCGTGGATAGCCAGTTGAGTCATCAACACGCAAGCCGTTAGGCCACGTTCATATCCCCTGTTCGGGAGGGATTCATGGGCGCGGACTGATTAAGTGGGTGAACATTGACGGGCCGGGATATTCATCTCGGCCCGTGTTTGCAGTTGGGTCGGATTTTGGATTAGGCAATTGGGTGCATTCACGAAAAGTAGGTAAAATGACAACTTCACGCTCGGCCGGATTTGCAATCCGGCCCGTGAGGTCAGAAGAGGGATTTATAATCTCGATCACTGAAGTCTCAACTGACCATCCGGGATCACAGATCCCTCGGCTGCCCGTCCGGGAGGGATAGCATATCCCTCCCGAGGTGCGCCTGTGAGCGTGCATGGCTAGAGAGGTGGAAGTCCTCTTCAGGCATACGCTCTCCGGCCTGTAGCCGACTGTAACTGCGTCACCGTGAGGTGGGGTGGGGAGCAACAGGAGGCGA
>JACPPP010000146.1 GCA_016190935.1 Armatimonadota bacterium
ATGCATCAGCAGTTGCTTCGGACTGCTTGTCTGCCGAAGCCTGCTGATGCTCGTGAATAGGTCGGGTTAACGGAGTGCTGTTGCGCCCTGCTCGCCGGTGCGGATGCGCACCGCGCCGCTCACTTCAGAGAGAAAAATTTTGCCATCTCCGATCTCGCCGGTCGATGCAGCCTTGCTGATCGCCTCAACTATCGGGGCGGCGTCGTCTTTCGGCACAACTACCTCGATCTTGACCTTGTCCAGCAAATTGACGGTATATTCCTGGCCGCGGTAGTATTGTGTCCTGCCGCGCTGCTTGCCGCAGCCCATAACGTGCATTACGGTCATACCGGCAACGCCGATCTCGTCCAGCGCCGCCTTCACATCATCCAGCTTGCTCGGCCGGATTATTGCTTCGATCTTCATCATTTTGGTCCATCCTCCTTCGAAAATAGGGGCTGGGGGTTGGAATTCCCGACCGGCCCTATTTTCATCTATAGTCGTGAAGCCAAAGGCTTCGCGTGTGATTCCTCCTTAGAGATTATATGCTACCTCGCCGTGTTGGCTCAGGTCCAGGCCGGTCTCTTCGTCGTCTTTCGTGACCCTAAGCGGGCTTATAAGCCCAGTGATCTTCAATAGAATAGCCGTCACCACGAAGGAATACGCAAAAACGGCGAGTATGGCAACAACCTGCTTGCCAAGAAGCGCGGCATTGCCGAAAAAGATTCCGTTTGCGCCGGCGGAGTTTATGGCCGTGGAGGCAAAGAGCCCCGTGGCGATCGCTCCCCACGTTCCGCCGACTCCGTGGACTCCGAAAACGTCAAGCGAGTCATCATAACCGAGCCTGGACTTTGCCATAATGGCCAGATAGCAGAGGACTCCCACAATGGCGCCAATAGCTATCGCGGCCATCGGTCCGACAAATCCGGCGGCAGGGGTGATCGCTACCAGTCCGGCGACTGCGCCCGATGCCGCGCCGAGCGCCGTTGGTTTGCCCCTGTGCAGCCACTCGAAGAACATCCACGATAAGGCAGCCGATGCAGCCGCAGTGTTGGTCACTACGAACGCATTCGCCGCAAGTCCGTTCGCCCCGAGCGCGCTTCCGGCGTTGAATCCAAACCATCCGAACCACAACAGCGCCGCGCCGACAACCGTCATCCAGATCCCATGCGGCATCATCTCGTCTCTTCCGTAGCCGTGGCGTCTGCCCAGCATAAGCGCACAACAGAGTGCGGCCACCCCTGAGCAGATGTGAACTACGGTACCTCCGGCGAAGTCGAGCGCCCCCATCGCGCCGAGCCAGCCGCCTTTGCCCCAAACCCAGTGCGCCACAGGGTCATATACTATTGTCGCCCAAAGAAGCATGAATATCAAGAATGCCTTGAACCTCATCCTCTCGGCAAATGCGCCGGTTATCAGCGCAGGGGTGATTATAGCAAACATCGCCTGGTAGATCATAAACGCCAGGTGCGGTATCGTGTCGGAGTATGGCCCGGCCTCCTGGCCTACGCCCCTCAGCCCAAGCCACGAGAGCCCTCCTATGAACGCATTTCCTGGAGCGAAGGCAAGGCTGTAACCGTAGACCACCCACTGGATGCCGATCACCCCAACCATTATAAAGCTTTGAAGGATCGTGGCAAGAGCGTTCTTCCTCCGTACCATCCCGGCGTAGAAGAGTCCAAGGCCGGGGGTCATAAGCATAACGAGCGCGGCCGAGGCCAGAACCCAGGCCGTATCCCCTGCGCTAATCTGTGATGCCCCATCCTGTGCGGAGGCCGAGCCTGCAAGCACGAGCGTCGCAATGGGGGTTACAGCAACTGCGCCGACGCCTTTTCGAGAAAACGGTAATACGGATTGTCTGTCCACTTTGTGTCCACCTTTCTCCTTTTGATTTCTCGCGGCAAGGGCGCCACGACATATTTAATTGTAGGGTGTAAATGTTTCCTATGGATTTCACAAGAATTAAAACTGCGGCTAAGCCTGCGGAAATCCAGTGTTAACTGCAAGGAAATGTAATTGAAATATAGAAGCGGTACTATTAATATGCTATGAGTATCGCAGCTACCGGAGAACAGGCGCATATATCCTTGAGCGACAGACTGACGGAGCGACTTGTAACAGCACGGCAGGAGCTATTCTCGGCTGAGCCTCCAGTCGCGGGGCTGGAGCTTATGCACCGCCACTCGGACATCCTGGATGAGGCATTGGCGGGCGTGTTTTCCGCCGCCATCAGCAGCGTCGCAGGGGAGAGCGGCCACCGTAACGCTTCCTTTGCCCCTAACCTGGCGCTCGTCGCGACCGGGGGCTATGGCCGGCGCGAGCTTGCTCCGTTTTCCGATGTAGATGTCAGCTTCATATCCGCGGCAGAGGACGACCCGGATATCGACCACGTCATAAAGCGCGCGTTCCATCTGTTGATGGACATAATCCTCGACCGGATAGGTCTCAAGATCGGCTACGCATACAGGGTGCTCGACGACTATCAGACGCTGGATATAGTGACCCGCACTGCGCTTCTGGACTCAAGGCATATTGCGGGAAACCCGGAGATTGTCGAGCTTTTCACCCGCGATCTCAGGGCTACTCTTGACGCGAACTTCTCCCTCTCCCACGCGAGGAGCAGGCCCAACCCGGAGGATATAGCCGCCGCCTCGCTCTACGCAGTTGAGCCGAATGTTAAGACAGGGCCGGGCGGACTGAGAGACATCCACGTTGCGGGTTGGATCGGCCAGGCCCTCTTCGACTGCGGTCCGGACCAGGTCTGGAGCGAGGTCGTGACGCGCGGCGTGATAACTAGAAAGCATTCCGCCGAGCTTGCGGCCTGCAGGGACTTCCTGTCGAGCGTAAGAAATGCGCTCCACATCTCCGCCGGACAGCAGTTGGACGTTTTGACCGTCGAGAGGCAGTCCGAAGTCGCGCGGCTTCTGGGCCTTCGTTCCGAGGACGAGCTTATGAACCGCTACTACACGTGCGCGGAGAAGGTCAGATGGATATGCGGGGCGCTCGTCCAGTGTCTGGTAAGCCGCAGACTTCCGCTCGACCGGCTTTTTTTCCTGAGCAACGGGACTCTCTCGCTCGCCGACAAGCCTTCAACACTTCAGAGGCCAGGCGTAATAGCCAGAGCATTTAGGTATGCGCAGGATTGCAGCGTAGCCTTCTCGACTCAGCTTGAAGAGCAGGTCCGCTAAGCCGTCGAGGCCACAGAACTCGGAGCAGACGATCAACAAAGCCACATCGAGCTCCGCTCCATCCTTGATGGAGAGAACGTGCATGCCGCGCTTTCGCACATGGCGAGCCTGGGGGTTCTTCAGAGGTTGGTCCCGGAGTTCGGCGCGCTTCTGCATCGGGTTCCGGCAGAGATAGTCCATGAGTATACTATCGGGGAGCATTCTCTTCTTGTGCTGCGGAATCTGGAGGAGATGCGCGCGCAAAAAGAAACCCTGTACTCGGGCATCTGGTCTTCGATTCGAGACCCGGCGGCGCTGTACCTCGCTGCGTTGATGCACGACGTTGGTAAGCTCGCTCCCGATGGTCAGCATCTGGAAGCCGGGGCAGAGACAGCGGAATCAGTCGCTCGCCGCCTCGGGTTTGCGGAAAGTTCAATCACCGCCATCGGGTTCCTCGTCGCGAATCACCATATTATGTACGAGACCGCGCGCAGGTGCGATGTGACATCCGGGCATACGGTCTCAGAGTTTGCTCAGAAGGTCGGGGACGTTCATCTGCTCAGGATGCTGTTCCTGCTTTCGGTTGCGGATGCGCTTTCCGTTGGGCAGGCGGCCTGGGCCGACATGCAGCGGCGGTTCCTTGAAGAGCTGTATTTCGTGGCTGAAGCCGACCTTATGGGACCTAAGCAGCCTGAGGACGGCTCAGAGCGGGCCGAGCGGTACAGGAGGAGACTGACAAGAGAACTCTCCCTTGCCAATCTGCCCGATGCGCTGGTGCACGAGCACTGCGAGGTAATGCCTCCGAGCTACGTGCTGAACACCCCGCCTGAGAGGATTGCGGAGCACATAGAGGCCGTTATCTCCGTAAGGAAGGGCAAGCCGGTCGTGCGGCTGCACGAGGACATAAGGGATCATGTGACCGATCTCACAGTCTGCACGTATGACAAGGGGCCCGGTCTCCTGAGCAGGATAGCGGGCGTGCTGTTTGCGCTTGATATAACCGTCCACTCCGCCGCCGTGTTCACCCGTGTTGCTGATGATGCGATAGCCATAGACACTCTTTCCATCGACTATCTTCGGGGGAGGCTGCCCTACTTCAAGCGGAAGGAAGTGGAGACGGAGCTTATTCGGGTGTTGACGGGCAAGTCAAGCGTAAAAGAACTGCTGAAGTCGAGAGGAAAGATCGTCCAGCCGGTGCCGGTGAGGTCGATCCAGCTCCTCGGGCGGCATTCAGAGAGCCATTCTGTGATCGAGGTAAAGGCGGAGGACGTAGATGGGCTGCTGTACCATATCACCCGGACGATATCCAGGCTCGGTTGGAATATCCTCTCGGCGCGAATAACGACGCTGGGGCATCAGGCCATAGACAGCTTTGCGGTGGTTGATCCCGCAAGGGGGCGACTCCGTTCGACCGCTGCGAGTATCCTCAAACAGGCGCTTGAGGAACGGAAATCGTGATTTCAGGTAGTGGCCTATATGCTGCGGGAACTAAACTGGCACGAATCCGTTAGTCTTTCCAAAACCTGCCGTTCCTGCAGCATATAAACCCTGTTGGAGTGTTTCAAACACCTTCTTCCGGCACGCCGAGACCCTTCATGTACTTCTCCAGCCGGACCAGGATAGTGGAGATTGTTTGAAGCGTCGAACCGATTTCTGCAACGGCGAGCAGCAATATGAGCAGCCAGATGATTCTTGGGGTGACGAACAAACCGTATGTCAGCAGAGCCGCTACCCACACTCCAACACACCATGGGCAGGAGAGAAGCTCACCTATTACTCTTTTTATCCCCCTGCTATGACCAGTGGAAAAACGTGCTGATGGCCCACCTCATACGCGATCAACCTGCGGCCCGCGCGATTGCCGCGAACTCGTCGATTGACAGAGTTTCACCGCGCCTCACCGGGTCGATTCCTGCTCTGGCGAGCACAGCACCGGCCGTCTCTCTGTTCCATCCGAGCGTGGGGCTGCCGGAAAGCGACTTCAGAAGGGTTTTCCTGCGCTGCCCGAACGCAGATCTGACTATGTTGAAAAACAGAGCTTCGTCTTGAACCGCTGCCGCTGGAGATTCTCTTATATCAAGCCTGACAATGGAGGAATCCACCTCAGGCGCCGGGTAGAACACGGTCCGCTTGACGCGAGCCACAATCCGGACCTGGCAATAATACTGGACAAAGACCGTGAGGGAGCCGTAGCCTTCCGTGGCGGGTTCGGCAGCAAGACGCTCCGCAACCTCCTGCTGCACCATCAAAACCATCCGCTCAATATGCTCTCTTGCTTCTATGAGCTTCGTGATAAGCGGACTTGTTATGTAGTAAGGCAGGTTCCCGACAACAATACATTTTTTCTCGCCGAACCTGGATGTAAGGAAAGAGGGCAGGTCGAGTTGCAGGAAATCTGCGTTTACTATCTCGACGTTTTCGCAGCGTCCGACTGTTTCGCTGAGAACGGGTATGAGATCGCGGTCCGCCTCCACCGCCACTACCTGTGCGGCAAGTGAGGCAGCCTCCTGAGTGACTGTGCCGAGGCCGGGACCGATCTCCAGAACCACTGATCCGGCGTCGAGTTCCGCAGCCTCGATAATCTTTCTGAGCACATTTCGATCTATCAGGAAATTCTGTCCCAGGCGCTTCTTTGGCCGGAGTACGTATCGTTCCAGAAGCCGCTTAACCTCGGATGGGGAAAGCAGGTTGAAGTTCATTATTCGTATCAACCTAAAGCGTGGACACCGAGATAAAAACTCCAGAACCGGGGAGACGGGGAAAATGGGGAGGCGAGGAATTTGGAATTCCCCGCCTCAGAGCATTCCCCGCTTCCCCGGTTCTGGTATCATGCGTTAGATGGGCAGTACCCGAAGCCACAGAGTAATAGGAAGCAAGAAGCGGAGCTTCGGCGACCTTTCAGCCGAAGCCGAATAAGATTAAACTATTCCAATATGTGGACTACAACCTGCCTGCGGCCGAATCTTCTTGCGGCCGCATACGTGTCGAATCCAAGGTCGATCTTGTTTCCCTTGATGGATCGGCCTTTATCGCCTGCAATAGCATAGCCGTAGCCCTCGATATACAGGCTGGAACCGAGCGGAATAACGGAGGGATCGACTGCCACTACTCCGTAGCCCGCCTCCATCCCGGTGCATGTCCTTCCGTTTGCATACTTGCCGCAGCTTCTTGGCCCCGGGTCATACGCGCTGGCATTCATACTCAGTATGCGGCGGCTAACGAAAGATCCTCTGCCAATCCCAGCCCCTCGTTCTCCGATCAAGATCTCTCTATCCTCTGGCTCGGAGATCACCTCAGCGCGGAGAAGCTCGCGCTTCTTGACAGTTCCGTCTTCAATGCGCACCTGATAATACAGGCGCTTAAGCCCTCGTTTGCCCTCAGAGATGACCTTGCTCAGTCCCAACCTGAGCTCGGTCGTCGGTTTTCTCCGAGTTGTGAACGCTATGGGCTCTTCCTGCGCAATGACCCTCTCTACCACGCGCACGATCCGAATCTTCATCCCGTTATAGGTCCGCACGTTTGATTTCGGATAGAGCAGGTCTTCCGGGCCGATTTCGATCCCGGCTTCCTTCAGGGTCGCGCCGACAGTCGTCTGAGTGGTACGCAACTGGTGGTTTTTTCCATCCACGGTGATGGTTACGTTTTTAGCAGACGCTTGTGCTTGCGCGACGTCAGTCCGGTTTGCTACTACTGCAATGTTGGCTGCAAGTGTCGCCACTACGCAGAGCGCAGTTATGGCGCGCCGTGACTTTCGTCTTTGCATACATCGCCTCCTTTCCCGCCCCAATTACCCCAATTAGCCAGATAGTTAAACCTAACTATCCAAGAATTGGGGCCCCGGCAAGGCCGTCCGAAGGCTGTCGGCCCTGCCTGCCGCGGCATTCCCTGAGTTCCACGCACATCGCCGAGAAGAGGAAATGCCTTGGCCAGTGGTCATCGGTCATATAAGCTTATCAGCTATCTGCTCGCTTGTCAAGTGGGGAATTGATGACGCACACACTACAATTATTGACTGATCGTAGAAAAATCCGTAGCTGTTAGTTATTACGAGCATTCGGAGGAGAATGGTGCCCGGCTGAAGAATGAATTATCAACGCCAGCTTGGGAGGAGTCGCTATAGGTGAAGATCGAACACGGTATGGTACACGTCTACACGGGTGACGGCAAGGGCAAGACCACGGCTGCTCTCGGTCTCGCGCTGCGCGCCCTCGGCTGGGGATACAAAGTTATGATGGTGGAGTTCGTAAAGGGATATCCGAACATCGGAGAGATCAAATTCTCGGAGAAGTTCCCGGACGGCTTCACCGTTCGCCAGTTTGCGCTGGACCCGGCGCGAGCCATTGGCGAGGAGAAGGTTCGGCAGCGCCGTGGTGAGGCCAACAGAGCAATGGGCTTTGCAGAGGACGTCGTCAGCTCCGGAGAATTCGACGTCGTCATACTCGATGAACTCGCGGTTGCACTCCACTACGGCCTGATCGATCTAGATCGCGCCCTCCGGATGATCCGGAGCAAACCCTCTAGCGTGGAGCTTGTAATCACCGGGCGCAATGCTCCCGAAGACTTGATTCTTGCGGCGGACTATGTAACCGAGATGCGGCTCATCAGGCACCCGCACGAGAGATCGATCCAAGCCCGTCCGGGAATTGACTACTGATGATTCTGTTAGCTACTACAGAAGAGCTTTAGAAGGGCCGTTTTGAGTTCAAAATCTGGCGGAGGCGGAGGGATTCGAACCCCCGGTGGCTTGCGCCACGACGGTTTTCAAGACTGTAGAACCCTAGCCATAACCGGTTATCAGCGGTTGCTACCGTCATAAATCAAGCTCAAAATACCCTGTTTTGGGTACCGTCGGACGCTGTTAGTCGTCGAGGTTGTGGGCAGGATGTGGGCAATCAAGACATTTGTGGGCAGTCCTTCGTTCTTGACAGTCCCGCCGATAATTTGAGGCTTGTCAGAAATATCAAGGGCAGGATGCGGATAAGGTAGGCGTTTTTCTAATCGCCTTCTCCTTCGTCCGGTGGCTTCTCACTATCCCGCAGCACAAGCTCCAGTGACTTGTCCAGTGCTTCTTCAATATCGTTTCTCAGAAACTCAAGCTGCTTCCTCTTGTGATTGAAGCACGGGTGTTTCTTGCGATACTCCGCATTGTGAGCCATTTGCGTGCGCCGACGTTCCGGTAGGTCAGGGTATTGAGCTAGTTCATCAGCCGTCCAATCAGGCTCCTTGAGGTAGTTTGTTGCTTCCTTTGCCCTGGCATCCTCACCGCTGTGCTCCTGCTCTCCCACCCCATCACACCTGGCGCCTATTACGGAATCCATGATGGTTTTCATCATTCCATAAATGTCCCACCCGGTCAGCAGACCACGCCACTTGGGTACGATGCCCTTCTGCCGCTTATCTCGAATGATGCGATATGCATCGCAGAGCGTTTTTGGATGACGGGGATTCTCCAGGGTGTCGATTGCGTCCAGAAACATTTGCACGGCCAAGTCGGAACGGGCTTCTTCGGTAAGATCGAACTCTTTTGTCTTCTTCACACGGTGGTACATTTGTTTGAACGCAGCCACGTTTGGACAAATGCGATTGCAGTTGGGGTCGAGATTAGCTCCTGAAAGCACTTCGCCCAGTATCTCTGGCTTCTCGGCAAGCACTTCATCCAGTGTTTTTGGTTTTTTGACAATATCGCACGCAGCCTTGTATTTTGCGTATACCTCTTCCCACGATGGAACCGTGAACTCTTCTCCGAGAAGACTTGCCTCCGCTTTCTTACCCACACGTTCAATCTCTGCAAAGAGATAAATCTCGTATCTCTGACGAAAGTGCGCATCGAGCTTGGTACCTCTTCTAGGTTTGCGGTTCTTCTTAAGAGGACGCGGACTGTCTCCGCTGCCATTCTTGGACAGACCCTGCATGTATGCAGGCGCGTGCTCGACGACATATTCTTCTAACTCACCCTCTGGGTCGTTAAGGTAACCGTCACTCAGCCATTCCCGGTACGCGTCCAGGAACTGTGTCCCCAACCATTCCCAGCTATCGTCAGGCAGCCTGTAACCAAGTCGCTTCTCAGCCTTATCGCGGACACTCGCCATGTTGCCTCCATCTGGCGTAACACAGTCAACGAACCGAGCGATGACTCTGTTACTGATACGATGTTATCACAGACAAAGATTGTTTGCAATAGCAGGCTAGCAGCAAGCAATAAGGAGGCGTTTATGAAGGAGCTTGAAATTCTTGGAATGTCCGAAGCCGCGCGCAGGCTTAGGGTGCACCCGTTCACCTTACGCAGGTGGTGTGAGGCGGGAAAGGTGTACCCAATGCGGGACTCGACCGGGCGGAGGCTATTTTTGGGAAGTGATATTGCGAAACTTGTCCAGGAGAGGGAATTAACCGCAAGAAGGACGGTGGAAAACAGATGACTCACAGAGGAAGAGTGTCCCACGGCACAGCTTGGCGGCGGCCCGCCGGACGTGATACAACGGCTTTTCATGAAGACGTTGTGAAGAAATCATACCCCACAAATGGCCGGGAGTCAACTGAGGTAAGCCCACCTAACCAGCCCGAAAAGCTAGCGTACTCGATCCCCGAAGCGGCGGCCGCCCTGGGGATTGGCGTCAGCTTACTAAAAGAGATGCTTTACTGCAGCCGTATTCGCTCTGTGAAGATCGGCAAGCGCAGAGTCATTCCGCGGCGTGAACTGGAAAGGTTCCTTGAGGAGAGTTCAAATGGCTAAAAGCGGCTCGCTGGGCACGCCTCCAGCGGTTGATCAAAAAACCATTTATGAGGCTCTAACCGCCATAGTCGAACCCGGACAGGTGGTGGAACTTCGCGCTCTCGACTATACCCGGCCCGGCAGTCGATACAAAAATACCGCTTCCGGCTACTTCAACGACCTTGCAAAAATGGCGGAGCAAGCGGCGCGACTGTCGCCTCACTGCACAGGCGTGTACTTCACGCCGAACCCTGTGAACCCTGCATTGTTGGCACGAGCTGAAAACCGCGTTAAAGAGCGACCGGACGCTACTACGTCTGACGCGGACATACTCCAACGACATTGGTTGCTTATAGACTGCGACCCGGAGCGACCCAGGGGCATATCGGCCTGTGAGGAAGAACATACAGCAGCGCTTGCGGTTGCGGAACAGATGAAAAAAACGTTGGCCGATGAAGGTTGGCCGGAGCCTGTTATGGCTGACAGCGGCAACGGCGGTCACCTTATGTACCGCGTTGACCTGCCCGCAGACGACGGCGGACTGTGTGAGCGAGTCCTTAAAGCACTTGCCGCACGGTTTCGCAGTCTTATGGCTAATGATGAGTTTGTGGAAGTTGATAATGCGGTCCACAACCCGGCGCGAATCTGGAAACTGTATGGAACAGTCGCTCGGAAAGGTGAGAATATGCCAGATAGACCACACCGGCTGGCGCGTATCCTGAGCAAGCCCGAGACCTTGCAAGCCGTGCCTTATGAACTCTTGGTAATGGTTGCCGACAATTCCAACCAGGAGGTGGACGCTAAAGCGGGCAGCGCATACTCTTCAAAAGACGGCTTTGACTTGCCCGGTTGGGTGCAAAAATACCTGCCGGGCGCGCGCGAAGAAGCATGGTCCCACGGCAAATTGTGGGTAGTCCCCGTTTGTCCGTTCAATCCTGAGCATAACCGTGGTGAGGCGTTTGTAATTCAGAGGCCGGATGGAAAAATCGGCGCAGGCTGTCACCATAACTCATGCGCCTGGAATTGGAGAGAACTTCGTGAGAAGTTTGAGCCGGGCTGCTATACCACTAAGAAACGAAGCAGACGCGCGGCACAGTCCGGCGTGGCAAGCGACACCGCCGGTAACTACCCGGAAGTTGTCGTCAACAATCGGCAGTTACGCGAAATCGGTGATGAAGCACTCGCATTGCTTGAATCGGCCAACGTGCCGCCGACCCTGTTCGTTCGCTCAGGGTCACTATGCCGGGTCGTTGAAGATGAAAGAGGTCACCCGGTTATCGAGAAAGTCACGATGGACTCTATCCGAAGCCGACTGGCTAAAACGGCTGACTTTATCAGTATTCAGAAAAAAGGTGAGTCGAATGTCCCTCCGCCTCTGGAGTTGTGCTCTTATATCTTGGCCGAAGGGCATTGGCCGTTTCCACCATTAGAAGCAATCACCCGGTCACCCACTATCAGGCACGATGGCACTATAGCGAGTTCACCGGGCTATGACCCGGCAACTGCTCTCTATTATCACAGGTCTGGTGTGCACGAAACTGCCGATGTGCCGGAACACCCGACACGTGAGGATGTGCAAGAATCTGTCGGACTTATAGACGAACTGCTGCGCGACTTCCCATTCGACAGCCAGGCTAGTAAGGCGAATGCAATAGCGCTCCTACTCTCTCCTGTGGTGCAACCGGCTATCGACGGATGCACGCCGCTGTTCTTGATAGATGCGCCTGTGATGGGCAGCGGTAAGTCTCTTTTGGCAATTGTAGCTGGAATTATCAGCACTGGCGCTTTGCCGGACTTTACCACGGCTCCCTTTAAAGACGAGGAGTGGCCCAAGAAAATCACGTCACTTCTTGCTACTGGCAGTTCCTTCATTGTCTTTGACAACTTGAAGTACACCCTTTCCAATGCCGAGCTTTCGGCAGTTCTCACAACGCGTTCTTGGAAGGACAGGGTATTTGGCAAGAACACCCAAACGATAACCCTGCCAAACCGGGCTACCTGGGTAGCGACCGGCAACAACATTCAGCTTGGGGGCGATATGCCGCGCCGATGCGTGTGGATTCGCATAGACCCTACTGTTGCAAAACCACATGAGCGAATGGGCTTTTTGCACCCAAACCTGCCCGAATGGGTGCAGCAGAATAGAGGGCGACTTTTGGGCGCTCTGCTCACCCTGTGCAGGGCGTGGTTCGCCGACGGGCGCGTGGAGTATCCTACGCCCAGCTTCGGCTCCTTTGAAGCGTGGGTACGGACTGTCGGCTGTATCCTTAACCACGTTGGTATAGATGCATTTCTTGATAACCGCGAGCTACTGTGGGACCAGGTGGACACAGAGACCCAGCCATGGGCCGACTTCCTGGAGGCTTGGTATGAACAAATTGGTGACGAGCCTGTCACCGTGAAGGAGCTTCTAAAGTTGGTTGAAAAGGTAATCGATGACGCGGACAATGAGCTTCCAAATCCACTGCGAGACGCGCTCCCTCCTGACTTGGCCGACGTTGTGGAGTCAAAAAAAGGCGATAAATACTCGAAGTTTGGCAAGCAGTTGCGGTCACGGTTGGGGAGACGTTATGGCCCACGGAACCTGCGGTTGGAGAGGGCTAAACCCAACAACCAGGGTAACAGGTGGAAAGTTCTAGCTCCTGACTCAGTGGAGAGTTTGGCCAAACCCTCCACTGAGAAACAGGTAATTCACGCTCAAAACGCTGCTTTAGTGGAGGATGTGGAGGGTGTACACTATTTTACGCGTGACGAAAAAAGTGGTTCTTGTAAAGACAACAAAGAAAAAATCCAAAGTACCAACGATAGTGAAAACCCTCCACGCCCTCCACACCCTCCACAACCAAGCGTAAATCAGTCACCTAACCCTTCACTGGTACCGCCGACACCCTGCCGTACCTGCGGCAGTACCCGTCACTGGCGGCTGACGTGGAACACTATGGCTTGGTCGTGCGGCGAGTGCTTTCCACCGCCGTACCCAGACAGCCAAATTGTGTGGAGTGACACCGGCGCGTCAGACACTCACGCAGACGACTAAGAGCCGGGCTGTGGTGACCCGGACGCATTCAAAGAGTTTTCGACAGGAGGTAACTACCATGAACATTGAAGGATTAAACACAAACGAGAGCCTTACGCTGAGCTACGACAACGGCGTAAGACTATGCATCAGCATTGTCGTCTTCAATGCTGCAAAGATAACGGTTGAGGAAGACGACTGGGACCCATTTGCAGACGATTCACAAGACGAGCAAGACTTGAAGAGTAGACTGCTGAAGAAGTATCGTGAGCGGGAACCACGGCTATTCTTGCAGTATGACGCGTTCACTAAAGCACCGTGGGATGACATTGTGCGTCCAGACGACGACGGCGATGCAATATGCTGGGGTGATACGCACGAATTAATGTCCGGGATAGCAGATGTTAGGGCGCTCATAAATCCTGCACTCAACGGTCTGGACGTGGCTCGCGTCTTGCGAAAGTTTGCAGACATCATTGAGGAAGATAGCAAAGACGGCCTTTACAATGGCGGTCGAGTAGAAGGTGGTAGAAGGTGAGAGATAGACGCCAATGGGAAAACACGCGAAGACGTTAATGATAATCGAGGAAGCGAAGCAGGTGTTGAGTGAGTACCACCCGCAGACGGTCCGGCAGGTATTCTATCAGCTTGTTTCGAGACAAGTCATAGAAAACAAGAGAAGCCGTTATCAGGCTGTGAGCAACGCACTGGTGGGCGCACGAAAAGGCGGAGAGATACCCTGGGACTGGATAGAGGATAGACTGCGGCGACCACGCAGTGTGTCTATGTGGGATAATCTAGCTGGCTTTGCAGAAACAGCTAAGCGGGCTTACCGGCGCAACGTCTGGGACGGTCAGCCGGGTTATGTCGAGTGTTGGTTAGAGAAGGACGCGCTATCGGGCATATTTGAAGACCTGCTGCACGGGTATGGAGTCACACTGAACGTAGGGCGCGGATATGACGGTTGGAGTTCTATCCGCAACGCCGCAAAGCGATACAGAAGCGGCAATGGTGTGACAGTGCTATACTTCGGTGACTTTGATCCGTCGGGCGAAAATATGTTTGAAAGCCTTTGGGAACGGTTGGAGTTCTTCGGCTGTAAGCCTGAGATTATCAAGTGTGCGTTGACAGTGGAAGACGTGACCCGGTACAACCTTCCACCGAACGCCACAAAGGAAACAGACACGAGAAGGGCTGCATTTGTAGCCAAGCATGGTGACGTGTCCGTGGAACTCGATGCACTGCCGGTTGAAGTCTTGCGTGAACGGATTGTCGAAGAAGTAGTGGCACGGTTGGACTTGCGCGAGCTTCAGGCTGTCAGGGAGCAGGAAAAAGAAGACAAGGCGCGTCTGGTGGAACTTCTTACCGACGCGGCATAATTCCCGCGCGCGCGGGAATACTGGCATTTATTAACAATTCCGTTTTTTCGCCTTTTTTATAGGTGTTAGTCTTTGTAGCCCTACGGGTTGTTTTTACTATGCGGGACAGACGTTCCAACGCTTAGTTTTGGCGTGTGACAGCAAGTTGCGGTGTTGCAGCACTGCAACAAAACAACGCTGACCCTGAATCAAGTTCAGGGCGCGTCATAGTCACCGTTGGCAGAAAATGCGTGCACAGTGCACGTATTTTTCTTCGGCCTACCTAAAAACAACGCGCGCGTTTTTAGTATACGTGAAGTCGGTGAGCCTTCCCACTATGGTTACCCTGTCACATTAGGCACCCTCATGAGGTTTTCCAACTTTTCTATCTCACCCTGTTTACATTCAGACATAGCTAAGAAGACAGGCAACGTCTCTTTTTTTAGCTGTTAACCTTGTCTTTGTGCCGTTTCACTCCACCATGCTTACCCTGCAACATTGTATACAATTTGTATTATTATCAGTATACAATATTTCACTCCCACCATGGTTACCCTGCAACATTCGGCACTCTCATGAGGGTTTTTCTTTTTTCACCCACCGTGGTTATCCTGGACAAGGATAATTCGGACACGGTGTCCGCATTTTCAAAGGCTTCACTCCTACCATGGTTATCCTGCGACACTACAAGATTGACAGCCAAAAAAAAAGCAGGTTTCACTCCCACCATGCTTATCCTGTGACTCCGTAGCTCAGCCTAACGTCAGAATGCCTTTCTTTCGCGTCGGAACATTGTACCGGACGCGTTTAGCGCGTCGTGGCTAGTTCCACAAGGGAGGACGTTGCAACACACAACTTGGTACTTACATGGGATTTCCTGCGTTGTTCCAACCGACTTGCTAAAGTGAAGGACGCTGCAACTAAGAAAATAGCGAAATCATTTCGCAATTAAATGCCGTATCACCATGGGGTTTCCAAAAAGTTCCAACCGACTCCGGGAGTGAAGGGCAAGTCCCCGCGTTTTGTTTTCGGCTTGGCCGGAATATGTTTTATAAGGGTTTTCAAAGTGCCACAAGTATGACAGCCTGTACCGGATAATCGCGGCACGGATTCCCGGTGCTACGCCAAGGGGTGTAAGGAGGGCGTTGTCGGGAGGTGGTGAGGAACCGCTTGGCGGAATTGCTACAACGGTCGATTTTAACCGATGGCTTTAAGCTTGTCCCATAAATGCTGCCAAGTCTACCCAAAAATCTATCCATAAAGATTTATGGATAGATTTTTGGGTAGACGGCTACGGCAGGAAATATCGCCGCCACCGTCCCTCTCCGGTTGCTTTCAGCAGCTTCCTTTTGGTCATCCGCTTCAGTAGATACCACGCCACAGTATTTCCTATTCCGAGCAGTCTGCGGCAATCCGCGTTGCCAATCGAGCCTCGCTCCCGAACATATTCGAGCACCTTCTCTTCATCACTATGCATCGGTTGGGGAGTGAGCACCTCCGACGGCACATCTAGGCTATAATAGGCCCATCTCCGGCTGCTGTGCTGCTTGACTAGATGCGCTTCGACCAGGCCGCGTAGCTCCCGATTCGAAGTCACTGAATCCACGTGATTGAGCCTGCGGTAGTCACTGTTGGTCATCCTTTTGTTATTGCGCAGATATACCAGGGCCAATCGTTGCGCATCGTTAAGGGGATGGTCCGCGAACCGGTTCAACCAGGCAATTGCCTCCGGGTTTATGAGAGAATGATTGCGGAAAGTGACCCAGAAGGAATTCCTCTTGTCTTCAAATCGTGGCGGACCCAGATTTGCCCTCCGCATTGACTCAATCATTGTGCGAATACCACTCCCACGGTTCTCCACCAGGTGTAGGTCTTCCATTAGTCTCATCAATACACGGTTACGCGTGGATTGCTCTTCTTCTAGGTTCTCTTCAGTGACATTACCGTATAGACCGCCTGGGCTTTGAACTTCGAGGCGGTCTGCAAAGAGCCGGATCTGTACATAGCTGCCGCGGGCGTACGGACTGTAGTCACGATGCGCTATTGCGTTTACTATGGCCTCTCGCAGTGCCTCAATAGGGTACTCAGGAATATCTCGCCGCCACAGACCTTCAATAAGACTGCTTTTTCGAATGCTGGCCAGGATGTGGTCAACAGAGCCTTGCACAATGGCGGCAACCGGACCTTCGAACTTCCGGTTGTCCAAAAATCGCTCACCACGTGGCGTCTTCTCCACTTCGGTGACTCCATAGTACTGAACGAAGGTAATCATTAACTGCGGCTCGAACTCCTGCGGATACTTCCCAAAAACCAGAAGACCGGCCAGTGTTGGGCGAAGGGTTCCTTCAACCTTCCTAACAATGCGTAGCTGGGCCGCTATTCGTTCGGGACTCTCGTTGAGGTAGCTGGCATCGGGGCGTGCCTGCTTTAATCGTGCTATATACTCATTCAATTTCTGCTGGTCGAGGTCTTCGATGGTAGATTCGCGGACTACTTCCTGGTCGAAAGTGGTTTGTTGCCTGGAACTTACGAAGCCGAATATTTCATAATCAGTCATCCGGCGGTTGGTGTTGCCAAGTCGTATATAGGAACCGCTTTGTAGGCCTGCTGGCTTGTAGAAGCAAGGCTTCTGCGTTGATGGTAGCTCCGGTATCTCGGCGGCGACGACCGTTCTGCCATCCACCTGTTCCACCGTGAACTCTGGACGGAGTGTGGGTTCCATTTCCGACGCAGCGAGACTCGACAAATCCTCCTGCAATCGGCATGCACTTCCAACGCCCACAACGTCGAAATTACGTTCCTCGTCAAGCCCGAAGAGCAGAACACCGCCACCGACATGGTTGGAAAATGCAGACAACGACTCGTATAGTCGCCTTGGTGTCCCGCTATGAGCGGATTTAACCTCGACGTTTTCAAGTTCACTTTGGCACTGATGAACCTCAGCGATTAGCTGAAAAAGCTCTTCGCGCGTCATCTTTCTCTCCCCTCCGTGCTCTCCCTCAACACCCACTCCAATTCCTGCTCAAGCATTCGGGGGTCTTTGGAGCAGTGGAATGCCCAGCGACCTAGTTCACCCCAGTTGTTCACAGCGTCAATCCAGCGTTTTGCGGCCTGGTGCTTTGCGTTGTCCTGGTCATCAAGATAGCCCTTGATTTCCAGCACGAGCGTTACCCCATTGGCAAGCCGTACCAGGAAGTCCGGCACATAGGCATGGCTCACGCCAAAGTACTCGTAGGGTATGACGCACTCCAGATGGTCGTTTTTGGCATAGAAAGCGACAACGCCCCTTTGCGCTGACCTTTCCAGTCGGAACGCCGCTGATTGCTCCCATGTGCTCGTATCCGCCGCTACCAGATTGATGTGGCTCCGCATTGTTCCGAAGCATGACTTCTTTGTCTTGAAGTTGACCTCCGCCGTGCTTCCGATTCTCTTGTACCTATTCAGTATCGGCAGAAGCCGCTCCTCACCCTTTTCCTCGTTCGGCTCAATGGCATCTATCAGCCGTTGTACGGTGCGCTTCACGTAGGTTTCCAGCCCAAGCTCACAAGGGTTGCAGCCACTCCACCGAACCTTCCGGCTTACATACTCGTCAACGTACCGATAGACCTGTGGGAACAACTTATGCCGGGAGTGCAGGCGGAACTTCGGGGAACCGTTGCCAGTTCCTTCCGTCAACGCCCATACCACCTGCCTGGCTATCTCGAACTTGATAGTCTGAAGGTGAGTGCTTCGGTAGTACTCTTCCCGGTCGTGCGTTTGAATCTGTAGACCTTCAACCATACCAGGATGTCCTACACGATAGCCGACCTGTGGCTGCACGAACGCCGCCGTCGGCGTATCGAAAGGCTCAATGAGTAGTGGCTCCATCTCGTCTATGTTCGCTTTGATTGCGTTCTGCTTCAAGGCGAAAGCATAACCCTCCACGACTGGGAACCTAATTTCAAAATGCTTCCGCTCGTCCAGCGCGCGGACATGGTTGACTGGCTTATCATCCGGCTCCGGCCTGTCTTTTGGCCGCCCCTTGAAGGGTATGACCGAGAACGGGATACCATACACGTCAACGTATTCCTCGGTCAACAGTCCTGTCTCCGGGTCCGGGACGTAATTCATCCTGCGCAGGCCGCGTCCAACCACCTGTTCGCAAAGCAACTGGCTATGAAAAGCTCGCAGGCCCAGGATATGCGTTACATTGGTTGCGTCCCATCCCTCATTAAGCATCTGCACCGATACGACACAACGTACCTGCTCACCAGGATAGCCCATCTTCCCAACAGTCGCCACTATCTGCCGCAAGGCTTCTGCGGTGTCCTTCTTGCTGCCTCCATCGGTCTCGCTTTCCGCTTCGTCCAGAAGTTTGGAATCAATCCTTAAAGTGGCTCGAAGCCTTTCATTGTTCGAGAGAAGTCCAGGGAACACCAGTCCAGTGCCGTATGTTGTCCTGGTTTTGGGCTTCTTCTTTCGTGTACGGGCATTACCGTTATCCTCTTCAGAGTTGTCTTCATTCATGTCGTCCTGGACAACCTCGACGCTCGCTTCACCGGAAATGTTCCTGTAGAAAAGCTCGGCTATGTCCGTGTTGTCACACACAACTATCATCACCGGCGGCGTCGAGTCCTTATCAGGTGTGGCTTCCTGAATATACTTGAAACGTTCCTTCCACTGGCTCGCCAACGTTAGCAGCGCGTCCTCCGCCTCCCGCCATACGACCTCCGGTTTTGGCCTTCCGCCCGGCAGACGCTCACCAGGTTCCAGCCGGTCGTTAATCCACTTCCAGAGCTTGAAGTACTTCGGTTCTGGCCTACCTGTGTCATCGCTTACCGGCAGACGTGGTATCTTCACAATCCCCGACTCAATCGCGTCCACCAGACCGAAATCGCTTACCAACCAGGGAAACGGGGAACCTTCTATGTAGCCGCTGCCCTGAAGGTAGAAAGGAGTCGCCGACAGGTCCACGCAATACTTGATGCCGCAGGCTTTGTTGATACGGTCAAGACCCGAAATCCAGACCGTTGCCTCCTCACGTTCAGCTTTATCCGCCGCCGTCAGCTTGGCGTCGTCTGGAACCGGCGCAGGGCGGTATGCGTGATGCGCTTCGTCGTTCAACACCATCACAGGCGCGTGGTCATACAGGTCCTCAAGAACTCGCTTGGCGAACGCCTCCGGGCTTTCGTCACCCTTATTGACCACCCTGTAACTTGTGCCGCTCTCGCAGTGCGGAGACTCCGGGGCGAATAGATGCCAGTTAGTAACCAATACCTTGCCCTTTTTCAACTCCGGCATCAGTTGGGATGGAACCAGGTCGAAGTCAGCGTAGTAGTTGTCGTCTCGCTCCGGGCGAAGGACCTGAAGCCGCTCTTTGATGGTCAGGTTCGGGCATACCACGAGCGCTGCCGAGGGAAACCGCTCATCACCTGGAACTCGGCCCCGGTTACAGAAGGCCCAAGCTACCAGCATGGCCATCACGACCGTTTTCCCGCTGCCCGTTGCCATCTTGCAGCCGTATCTCATGAGCGCCGGAAATGCCTTGTCGTTTGGAAAGTCAACAAGTCTTGGGAAGAAGTCCAGCTTGCTCTTACCTGCAAATGCAGGTTGCTCGCCCCGGATGAGCTTCTGATAGTCGTCAATGTTCAAATCGGGCTTCCAGCGCGGTTTCTTGCCGGATGCCAGGATTTCCGCAATATAGATAATAGTCTCCACTGCCTCTTTCTGACAGAAGAAAAGCCTGCGGGGAAGGTCCGGGTCCCGCCAGTGGTTCAGAAGCTGCTTCGTGACCGCCGTAGCACCCTCATACTTCGCCGCCCGCCAGCGTTTCACATCAGCGCGGAGAGCGTTTACGAGTGGCAGGTCGTCGCGTTCCTCCTCAGCGAAAATCCTGAGCGTCTGTTGTGAGGTTCCCGTTCGTATCGTTTTATACCAGTAGCTTGCCGGCCTCCGTCCTTCCGCTTGTGTAGCTTCCCCGGTTTCCGAATCGTACACCCAATGCGCCGAGGGTTCGTCATACGGATTGCACAGGATGGGCTTTTCAACCGGCTGAACGGGCAGCGACTCCTGCGATGAGTTTGGCACGGCCTTACCTTTCGCCATAGCTAGCCTCCTCATCTGGCTTTGCAAGTCGTCGAACGCACATCACCTCATTGCCACGCGGGTCGATGACTTTCATAGCCACTCGTTTGTGCTCTCCGGCAGGAAAAGGCAGGGAGACCGTGCCGCTCAACATATCGAACCGGCCCTCGTCAACTACACCCTTGAGCGCCCGCGCAAGTTTGCTCCACGCGCTCTTGTCCGGGAAGAAAGCCTGCGTGATGCAGAAGGTGTGACCGTCATAGTCGGTGTCCAGGAACCACGCGGCTACTTTGTCCGCGCCACTGGCCCTGATGTTGTTCTCAACGGGGTCATAGATGTCCACACCCTGCATCTCTACCTCGAACATCCCGTCATCGCCAGCCGTGTCACCCTGAGCTTGTCGAAGGGCCATGCGCGGGCTGCCGAAAACCGTGAATATCTGGCTCGTGGGCGTTTCTTTCAGCAGGTCGCCCATATTCACGTCCGGTCGGATGTGGGCCATATGACAGCGAACGCGCGGATTTGGGTCCTCCTGGATTACCGCCTGCGCCGCTGCGTCAAAGGAGAATCCGGCAAACACGAGCGCGTCGAACCCCCGCTGGTATGCGCTTCGGAGGGCATTCTCCACCTGATACGCCGTCACCGGCCCGAACTCCGGCCCGAAGGATACGGCCACGGCAATAGCGTCCTGAGCTTGTCTCGTAATGTCAGCCTGAGCCTGTCCCGCATTTGCATCCTGACCCTGTCCCGCAGTCGCATCCTGAGCTTGTCGAAGGATGCCGTTTTCCGGCTGCCATTCGCCGTCGGCGTGAATCCATTCCCCGTTGCACTGCTCCAATCGGGTAAACTGCACAACCTTGTTGTTCGGAAAACGAACGCCATCGTTTCTCAGCAGTCGGAGCATCCTGTCCAGATAGGCTTCCGCGTTTTGTGGTTCAGCCTGCGTGTCAGTTACCGGCTCCTGGCCCC
>JACPPP010000150.1 GCA_016190935.1 Armatimonadota bacterium
GCCTGTCGAAGGGTGCCGTCTACGAAGCGCCGCACCTTTCGTGCTTCGACACGCTCATCCTTCGACAAGCTCAGGATGGCTCAAGATGCGGCGTATATTGCTCACGCCGGTTAAAAACGATGCTCCTGTTTATTGAGATTGATTGTTTGATCGGGTAAGTGTGGCGCCAGTGTAGTTGCCGCGCTCCGTCGCGGCGATCAGGCTCGAAGACCCTGGACAGCACCTGTTCGGGACCTTGCTGAAGCATAGTGCATGATAAAGAGTTGGTCCGGCTCCTGCGGGGCCGCCGTCGGCAGACAAGCAGTCGGACGGGACAAGCGGATGAATATCCGCAATACCTGGGCCGGGGAGGAATCTCCCCGGCCATCATATTAGAATCTCCCCGGCCATCAAAACTCAAAACTCAAAACTCATTGCTCATTGCTCATTGCTCATCGCTACGAGGTTAGTTCACGGTCACCGTGTTGGAGACGCCCTGCAATATCGGCGCGGCGGATGTGGTGACAGTGAGCGTGGCCGTTCCGGGTCCGACTGCCAGCACGCCCGTACCCTGGTAGAAGCTGTTGTAGTTGGTCGTGTTGTTCGTGAAGGTGACCGGATCGCCGTGTTCGAGCACAGCCGGATCGCTGCTCGTGATGGTGAGCGGCAAGTCATGGGCTACTCTGAAGGTGTTGAATGAGCCCGATGTGTAACCCGCCGTTACAGTATAGTTCGCCTTGCTGCCCTGGTTTACCGATGCATTGGCTGTCACTTTGAACTCCGTCTGCACGGCGTTTACGTTGGCACTCTTGTCGGCGAAGCCTGAAGCTGTAGCCGTTATTGTGGTCGTTCCGACCGTAGCGCCGGCCGTAGGTCCGGAGGCGACGCCGATAACATCGAAATATGCCGTAGCTCCCGGATTCATAACGAGCGTTATCGAGGTCTGCCCGGCCATCGTCGTATTATAAGGCGCAAGAAGGGCCACTGAAGGATCGTTCGTTGTGAGCGTAACTACGGTCTGGCTGCCGCCGAGAGGGATGCTGACGCTGTAGGCGTTCCGGCAGCCTGTCGGCGCGACCATGCTGGTTGAGCTGAAAGTGAAGCTCGGCAGACTGACAGTGATCGGATTGCTCGTGCGGTTCAGTATGCTGGCCGACGCAGTGCTGGCCGTCAAAGTAGCCTGGCCGACGCCGTTCGTACTCACGCTTCCGGCGGCGCTCGTTGCGTTGTTGGCAATCGTGACCGAGGTATTGCCGAGCACAGCGAGATCGCTCGACGTGATGTCAACAACAGTAGACTGGGCCGCACGTTGCGGATAGAACAGGGCGTTCGGTGATCCAATCTGGACTGTCACAGAAGCGGGATTAGGCACGGTCTGGCTCGTGTTGACGATCAACTTGAAGTCCGTCTGGTAGACGTAAACGTTGGCGACGCCCGATGCGACACCTTCTGCTGTGGCCGTAAGCATGGTGCTTGCAACCAGCGTTCCGGCGGTCCCGCCGGAGGCGACACCTATTACGTCGAAGTAGGTGCTGTATGTGAGTCCGGCGTTGATCGTCACCGTGATCGAAGGCGATCCGGCGCTTGCGCTCGAGTTGTATGGCGCAAGCAGCGCAACCGACGGATCGTTCGACGTCACTGTAACCGTGATCGGGCTTGAGGGGGCCTGAGAGACCCTCACATAAAAGTAGCCGGTCTTGACGCCCGTGCCCGTATTCATGGTCGTGTTATTGAAGCTGAGCGAGGTCCCGGTTACCGTCACGTTCGGACCAACGCCGCTCAGGATGTTCGCGTCTATTGTGCTCGCCGTCAGAGTGGCCTGGCCGACGTCGACGATCGGGGACAGGCCGTTTACTGACGATCCATTGTCCGGGATGGTCACCAACGCGTTCCCGAGGACGGCGGTGTTGCTGCTGGTGATGTCCACAGCCGTCTGCTGCGCCAGCCTGTAGCCATAGACCGAGCCCCAGCCGGCCTTGACGGTAAACGGCGCGTTCCCACTGGTCTTGACGAAGGTCTGGTTCATCGCGATCTGGAAGTCCGTCTGGTATACGGTCACCGGAACGGAGTTTACAGCCCAACCGGCTGTCAGGACGAGATTTGTCGTTCCCGCGACCGCGCCTGCGCTGCCCGCGGAGGCCACCCCGATAACGTCGAAGTTGCCGCTTGCCGTGGCGCCCTTTGGGATAGTCACCTGAACTGCGCCCGGAGCCTGGCCGTACGGCGCCACCTGCGCTATGCCCGTATCCTGAGAGGACACGGTGACGGTTATGTCGTCCGGCGCGGGCGAAGGCGTGGTTACATAGTAGTCTCTCCGTATTCCCGTGCCCGTGGCCGGAGTGGCGCTGCTAAGAGACAGTGCGGGCTGCGTAACGGTGATGGGTCCAAATACTGCCGTGGCAACCTCGCCCGCGAGCGGCCAGGCGTTGACAGTCGATGTGCCTGCGCCCTCTACTGGGAGGCTTCCGCTCACGGAACTCTGGTTGTCCTGGATAGTCACCATAGTGCTGCCAAGTACCCCCGGATCATCGCCATCAACGAAAGCCGTAATAGCCTGAGCCGCCCTGTAGCCGACAGTCGGGTCAGCGGGGTCCACGATCTTCAGCGCAAACTGTATCGGCGCCTGCACCCAGTGCTCGTCTCCGGCGTCCCATGCAAAAGTCGATCTGATTACGTGGACGGGCGCAACGCCCGCGTCGTACCCGGATGCCGGGTCGGCCGAGGCTGTTATGATGGCCGATCCAACAATCACTCCGGAGGGCCCGGCCATTGGGACTCCTATCACGTCGAAGCTCTCGCTCTGAGTCGAGCCTGCCGGGATCGTCACCTGAATCGACTGGCTTCCCACCACGGCCTGGTTATAAGGCGCAAGAAGGGCCACCGTCGGAGTGCTGCTTGTCAGGGTTATGACAAGGCTGCTGGATACCTGGTCCGGCACGGTCACTCGGTAAGCTCCGTTCCTCGCGCCGGTCAGCGTTACAAGCGGTTTGTCGTTGTTTACGCGGAGGTGTATCCCCTGGCCGTCCCATAAGAGGTCGTTCTGATCCCTAACGTCGAGCACCCGGATCGGCGGAGCGCCGGGATCGGTTGAGCTCAGGCCGGTGACCAGCACCGGGCTGTCCGGGTCCGGAGCCGGGCAGCCGTTGAGCCTGACCTTCAACCCCGTGTGTGAGCTTCCATCCGAGAGAGCTGAACCGTCGTCTATATAGATGAACTGATCCAGAGGACGGAGCGAATCGTATGGCTCCACATAAGTAACTTTGCCAACAGTGCGAAGCAGTATCCCAAGATTATTGAGCCCGGAGCCGTACATTACGCCTGCCTGCCCGGACTGTCCAGGGACATAGGAGAAGTTGCCGCCGCCGATGTTCCTGTTCGGCATAAAGATCGGGGCAATTTCCGATTCAGACCCAGAGGCCAGTATCTGAGCGGGCGCAATGGCGCGTTCACCGTTTATGGTCGTCATCTGGCCGTAAACTTCGACGTTCTTCCCGCGCACAACGGCGGGATAAAGTTTCCCGGGGCTGCTGATCTGAATGCCCGAAGCTCTGTCGGCCGACTGGACATAGAACTTGTTCGGCAGATTGCCCGAAGTCGCGCTGGCTCTTGCGGTAAGCTGAACCCACGCCCCATCTGGAAGCTCCTTGGCGCGCGCCGGGGTCTCGACCGGCGCAACCATCCTTATTCCGTTCGATACACCGGAGTGGACCCAGTTGGTCGAATTATCGCTGCCACGAACGTAGATATAATATACAAGGCCGTTCTGAAGCGAAAGCGATCCGGCGGTTGCGCTCGTCGCGGTCCCTGTACTGGTCCAGTTCACGATGTAACCGCTGCCGGGGTCGGACGGCGACGTGCCTATCGCATATTCGTATTCGAGAACCTCTGTGCCGGGCGGCACAGACCAGATCGCGTGAAGGCTGGTGGAATCTGTTGTAAAGAGGCCGTCATCCGTGACTGTGATGGTCGCTCCGAATGCTGCGCCGGCCACCAGGCTCGCGCAAAAAAGGAGCATCCACAGTGGGCGTATCCGTATCATGGGCGTTGTTTCTCCTTTCGATATGGCGGCGGCGTGGCCCGCTGTGTGGCACGGACGGGACCAGCGCCTGCTTCTTCCCTAGGCAATCTTTATTGTTTGCTTTCCCCTTTAAAATGACAGGTCAGCTAACCATAAAGTTCCACATTAACATAGTAACATGTGATAGGATATTGTCAAGTCGTTGTGCAAAGGGGAATATTCTACGGATGAATATACCTGGGTTTATATGTGAGACTGCAAGAGGCGCGGGTGAGATCGTAAGGCAGCATTACGGCCATGTCAAGACCCGGCGGCTCAAGAGCGACCGCGGAGACTTTGTCACGGAGGTGGACCTCGAAAGCGAGAGCTACATAATCAAGCGCATACGCGAAGAATTCCCGGAGGACAACATCATCTCCGAAGAGGCCGGACGCCTGAGAGATATCGAGGAGGGCTATACCTGGATAATCGACCCGCTTGACGGAACAAGGAACTACGCGATCGGCATTCCGTTCTTCAGCGTCTCGATTGCGCTCACCAGGGACGGCCGCGCCGAACACGGCGCCGTCTACGACCCCATCCACGACGAGCTCTTCTTTGCAAGCCGTGGATGGGGCGCCACGATGAATGGAGAACGGATACGGGTTTCGACCGAGCCTGACCTGGAGGATGCGGTAATAACTGTCGCATGGGTGAGAAAGAAGGTCGAGCGCACGCAGTTTATGGGTTACGTGGAGCATCTCTCCCACCGGACTTCATACTTTCGCAGGCTGGGGTCCGCAGCTCTCGCGACGGCATACGTAGCCGCGGGCAGGTTTGATGCATTCATACAGGGAGGGCTAAACCCCTGGGACGTCGCCGCCGGAATAGTGCTCGTAGAGGAGGCCGGAGGCCTTGCCACAGACCTCACAGGCCGGCCAATCGATCTAACAAGACCTGAAACCGACATACTGGCCGCAAACCCGGCGCTGCACAATCGCCTGCTGAGCGAGGTGATAAGGCGCTTGTGACCGGAACCGCTGATAGGTGGACGATGTTGATGATGCTTCCTCCATGAGACTCAAACGTATCTCTCCAGACCGTTCTCATTGCTGCCTCCTATTCAGACACAGCGTACGCTCAGTAACGCCCATACGCATTCGCAGCTTCATAGAACGCCACGATGTTCTCCACCGGCGTGCAGGGAGCAAGGTTATTGGCAGCGATCATTACGAACTTGCCGCCTTCCATAATGCCGGACTGACAGATTCGACGCACCTCAGCTTCAATCTGTTCCGGGGTCCCGTCTTTTAAGAGCATTACTGTCGGGCCACCGTTTATCCGAACTTCCGAGCCAAGTTCCTTTCTCAACCATCCGTGATCCACTGGGAAGCCGGTATCGAAGGTGGTGACATTGAAGGTCTCTTTGAGAGACTTGAAGTGCCTCGTTGCGTCGCCGCAGAGATGCATGTACATCCCCCGTCCGTCGCTGAACTCGTCCAAGATGCGCCTGCGATACGGATAAACGAACTCCTTGTATTGCTGCGTCGAGAGCAAAACGATTGCATCATCGGCAAAGACAAAGTTCGCTTCCCTGTAGATGCCTTTATCGGGCGAGTCCGGGACCCTGGCCCACCTGATTTCCCGGAGTCTCTTCATCCGGTTGATGAGGTTTCTGGCAACGTAGTCCATCAGATCATGGAAATAGCGCTCGTCTGTGAGCATATCGACGCAGAGGTTGTCAGCGCCGCGGAGCTTATAGGCAAGGTCAAGCGGCCCATCCGTATACTCGCCGGGAATCTTCGCCGGCGGATGCACCGGCTTGCCTTCGAATTCCATCGATGGGCAAACCTCATGCATATATTCGAAGAACTCAAGCCCACGACCTACCAGACCGTTTGTCACAGGTATCTCCCACGGGAGATCATAAAGCCGCTCTTTGCAGTCTCTGAGCAGCGGCTCCGTATCCGGCACTTGTCCGTCAAAATAATGCAGCGGGCATCCGGCCCACCCCGAGTCCATGGAGTTCTGAAAATCGATCCAGAAACTCCAGCCCTCCTCGGGAATACCCATTTCCCTGTCCTGCGGCATGTTGAACCGCTGCCACCTCTGATATTGGAGCGACGCCTGTATCTGTATGTCTGGATCCTCGAAGAGGTCTTTGAACGACCACTTGTGGACGTTAAGGTCAGGGTTTAGAAGATAGTTTGTTATGCTGCCGAGAGCCTCGACCGGCACGCGGTAGGGATTGCTGGAATTGAACGCATCCCAGACGCGCTTCACCTCCTCGTTGTGAGCATCAAAGTCTATCGGCTGTGTGAGAAAAGACGACATATTGCTGACCCCCGCATTAGCCTGACTGATTCGGCATCATTTCCGCAAGCAGCTTTGGGAAGATTCCCATCATTCGATCCGCTGATGTCAGATCGAAGAGGGACTTACCTTCACTTCTCATTGCCAGCACCGATGGAATCCACGAGTTGTACCATCCTGCCTGCGCAACGTACGGCCCCCAGCCAAGGTCAGCAGTACTCCCGAAGTATTCCCACATATCGTAGTCGAAGGACCGCATCCATGCGCCGTCAAGGTACGGATGCTCGGTAGACCTGACCTGTATGCGGCACAGAAAGTCGGCAAGTCTGTCTTCAGCTTCGACAAGTTTTCGGCTGCCAAACTCAGCGCCGACCGGTTAATCTCAATAGAGGGCTTAGGGTATTCGTCGGCCAGAACCAGGACCGCATCGCCGACTCCCGCAGCATCGAGCGCGTCTGTAAGACAATCGAACCGGGTATGGTTTCCCCCGATATTCAAGAGCACACGGAAAAGGTCATTGTCCTCTTTGCAGCAGAAAATCAAGTTGACATCTCCTCATTGATAGTTTCGTGCGTCAGCGCTGAGGTCCTTCAGCAGCCGTCGGCTTACCGGCAGCATAATGATGCCGAGCACCGCCAAAGCCGCAAACGTTATTCTGTAGCCGGTCATATCGCAAGCCAATCCGATAAGGATGGGACCCAGAGCGCCTGCGGCGTAGTTCAGAATCAACTGAAACGTGAAGTGATCTGATGCTCCCATCGTGAATATCGCGTCCAGCATCACGATGAAGATCATGTTGTGCCGGATGTCCGAGGCCGAGAACGGGTGGGAGGAAGGATTTCTCCCACAACGTACGTAAGATTCCTCCCCGCCTTCGTCGGCGATCAGCTTGGCTTTGTCGTCCAGTATGGTATCAGAACCAGGCATTTTCTCTCCCTGTTTCTTGTGGTTCTCGTGCACAAGCCGGATCAGCGAGGCAGACTCACTATCAGATGTTCCGCAAGAGTATCCACAGTGAAATGGCAATAGGGATGCTCGCAGCGGAAATTCATCATTGTTGCTCCGGGCTCCAGAATCGCCGCCGACGGCTCGTAACCGGTCTTCACCTCGACCGAGACATCCCTCAGCGGAACAATGCTCTCTATGGCAGGATATCCGCCTCCGGTTGCCGGTCCGGGCTGAAACGGTATCAGATGAAGGAGCAGTCCCGCGTCATTCTCACGCAGGAACGTCTGGAGGGGCGTGGGTGGGAGGAAGGATTCCTCCCACAACGTGTGGTTTACGCGTACGAGTGGTCTGAAGTCCAGCTTCGTGAGGCAATACCGGATGACGTCCTTCAGCCACCAGTGGTTAGTCTGCCAGAAGGCCGCGAAGATGTCGGCCCCGACGTAGACGACCCTGCCATCCCCACACCTACTGAACGTGATCGCGGGCTTGTCGCTGATCCGTCCCGGGCTGGGATATCTGATGGCAAACTGCTCATGGTCGGGTCCGTAAAGAGGCAGTTGCCACGTCATCAGGATCTCCGCACTGGTCACTTCAAGTTCAATTGGAGATGATTTAACAAGCAGCGGAATACCGGGGCTTGGCAGCGCCTCCGCGGGAAGATATGCCAGCGAAGACCGGGACCTGCCGATCAAATTTACTCCACTGACTTCGGGCACGTTGCCACCTCCCGAAAGCAAAAGCAGCCCACCCTGTCGCACAAAGTCGGCTATGTGTCGCCTGGACGCGGCGCTCAGGCTCTCGATCTCCGGCACTATAAGCAACTTGTAGCAGTGGAGGCTCTCAAGTCCCCGTTCGTCAACAAGATCGTGCTGGAGGCCCAACTGGCAGCAGACTGCGTCCGCGCCCTTGAGATTGTTCGTGTTGCCGTCAGAGAACAGCACCGCCGTATCGGCGACGGCCTGAGTTCCGCGAACACAGTGCTCGCGGTCCCTGATGTATGAGAACACCTCTCCAAGGGTCCTATAGAGGTTCTCGTCCAGGCTTCCATCCGGGTAGGCCTGGTCGCCGATGGTCACCCGGCCTCCGGAGGCGAGCATGACCCCGGCCTCATATTTCAACTGCTCGACCGGCTTCGCGGTCCACTCCCCCCAGAGATGAACAAAGCGGCTGTTAATCAGTTCGTAAGGCCGGCCCAAGGTGCGAGCGTATCTGGCCTGAAAACCCACGTAATAGTAGTTGCCATAGCCCGGACACGCCTCGATCGCCGAGAAATCGACCAGGCCATCCGCGCGCCGTCGAGACAAGGTAGCCGCCGCGCCGAAGTCGGAGACCGTGCCAGCCCCGTTGGCCGTGATCGGAAGACCTTTGCGGCAACTGTGTGCCGCTGATCTGATGCTCTCCATCGCTTCTTGCAGCGTCCCCAGCCTGAATTCATCCAGATGCCTTGATTCGACGGTCAAAGGCTCTCCGTATCGTTCCTCATACAGCCTGCGGCAGTGGGCACAGAAGCATTTATTCGGGCCCACTCCGACTATGTCCAACCATAGACCGTCAATATCGTAATTTGCGGCAATCTCCCTTATCTGCGGAAGCATGAGATCATCGAAATAAGGAGAGTTCAGGCACACCTCCCTGTAACATCCCTCGTAACCCAACATTCCGTCGGGATCTACCTGCGCCCAATCAGGGTGATCCATCGCCGCGCGCAGGTCGGCGCACGTGCTGTAGTAGGCAACCACCCTAATATCGTGCTTGTGCAGCCGCGGGATAAGCTCCGCAAGCATATCCTGCTTCAGACCCGGATGTTTGCGGCCGCATCGAGTATCGTAATACGAATTGCCGTAGTGACACTTGGCGAAGAGTGTTATTGCCTCAATGTTGGCGCTCACGACGGTTGATACAAACCGTTCGGGGTCGAAACGGTCTATCTTCTCGCCAACGAAATCGCCCGTGTGGAAGTCCAGGTGTATGCTTCGATATGTGTCGCGAATCCAGTTATCGTCGCTCACGTCGTAAACCTCGTTTTAAACCAAAGATACAAAAGCTCCCGAGTGGTGGGACTGGAAGGCCGCCTCGATTATCCGCACGTTTCTCAGCCCTTCAATGCCTGAGATGCGTGGTGCTTCACCCGAGACTATGCACGCGTTGATGTGTTCCAATTGGCGTACGTAGTGAAGTGATTCACCTGTGTCGTACTCGGTCACGCCGTCGTCGGTTGCCAGTCTCAGTCTGCCACCGCGATTTAGCGCCAGGGTACCCTCGGCCATGATGCTGCCCTTGGTGCCGTGTATCTCGAAGGAGTCGTGCCTGGTATGACTCAGATTGAAGCAGCTTTGGACAGTTGCCTGCACCCCGTTTGCGAACACAAGCAGGATAGTCGCCGAATCCTCAGCCCGGTAGTCGAATACCAGGTGGTCGACGACTGCACCGACCTTCCTGACCTCTCCAAACAGCTCCCGGAGGAGATCGATTGCGTGGCTGGCCATGTCGTAGACGGGTCCACCACCCGCTGCATAATTGCCCTGCCTCCAGGCGTTATCGACGGGAGGATACCAGAAGGAAGCACGAACCTGAGCTGAAACAGGATTTCCTATCTTTCCGCTGCTGATCAGCTCCTTTACTTTGTTATGAACCACGTGGAACCGAGTGCAGTGACCCACTGCGAGTAACACGCCGTGCGTCTCAGCCGCGGTTATCATCTTCATGCACTCCTCGGTTGTGACGGCCATCGGCTTCTCGCAGAGGACGTGTTTCCCGGCTTCCGCCACGACCACTGAGAATTCCGCATGCATAGGAGTGGGCACGATAAGATAAAAAGCATCGATCGAATCATCTTTAAGAGCGGGCTTGATATCAGTATACAGCTTGTCTACGCCGAAACCGTTCGCTAATTTCCTGGCTTCCGGCTCCTCCTCGGGCCGACAGACTATCGCAGCAAGCCTGCCGCCCTGCGCTTCCTTCACAGCCGGCATAATCCATCCACTGGCAAAGCCGCTGACGCCAACTACTGCCCAGTTTACGTGGTTCGTCTTCAACAATCCTCGCACCGCCCAAAGTCAGAAGATGTTCGACGTTCTCTCAAGATTCTATCGGACGTCCCTCCCATTATCATCTCCACCGTCTTCTCCCCGGCCTCCGTCAGCGGCGCAGCGACGTCCTTCAGTTCCAGTCCGAGAATTGCATCGAAGTACTGTCTCCAAAAGAACGACTCGATCTATCACGCTTTGAACCGGCAACTTTAGGAGGAACGGGTCCGTCCCGAACAGAAGCTTGTGGCCTATGTGATGCTCAAGTAATGCGTCTCTTACGGCGGCAATCGTCAGTTGCAGTCGAAACACTTGTCTATGGCGCGGACACATTCCTCGAATCTCGCATCGTCCCGGCTGATGAACGCATCGTACATCCGAACCACATTGTAGTTAATAAGCTCGCTTACATATTGGTTGCAGACGTCTGCCAAATCATTGTTGTAAAGCTTGTTGTTTCCCTGGTTGTCCGCCTCGCCAAGCATAATCTCGACAGCTTGCCGCAGTTTCGGGATGAAAGGAAAGCGTTTCCTGTATTGCTCCACCTCCTGGCTGAGATCGGTCAGCCTTCTTCGATACATCGGCCGCGGCGCGTGGGGCCACGTGGCCTGCATATCGTAGGGACCATACACGCTCTCCTGCAGCTTCCTGAGCGCGCGATTCATCGATGAAGCCGATACGCTGCCATATCGCCGCAAAGCAACGTCCCGGAGATGACGATCAACAGTCAGCCCCTTTGGGTTCCACGTTGCCTTGAGAAGCAGGTCCCAGTAGATCGGGTTGTGATTCACAATCTCCGGCATGATCGACGTGCCCGCGCAATTGACGGCATTAGGATCGTCTAATACTTCCTTATACATGTCGATATGACTCGCTGCATGTCCCCGAACATGCACTCGTCGCCGGCAAAGGAGTGCAGGACCCCAAGAAGCCAGTTCCTGCCTGAGTAGTAATCACAGGTCTTGTGCTTGGAATGGCTCGGCAGTTCCGCCCACATGTCGTGGGTGAGGAAATCATCTTTGGGGAAGGCGCTGCAGTAGTCGTCAACGACTTCGGGCGGCCACTGCATATAGCCCCAGCCGTCCGTAAACATAACGGCCGCCGGATCGATGTTCTTCACTGCTTCAAGCGCTGCTTTTCCATATTCGACGCGCAGATTCGGGCGGTGTTCGCCGAAGGCGCTTTCAAGAGTCTCCAGACCCATGGCCGGTACGTAGTAGTAGTGGTCGGTTCCGAACAGCTTGTTATGGAGCCTAAAGTAATACTTCACATAATCCTTGAAGACCGGACTTGCAGGGTCCAGGTAGACTGAGGTGGTGTCGTTCAGGTCCGTCGTTTGAACGTACGGTATCTCCGGATGCGCGTTCCTGAACCCCGGGCTTATGTTCGCAATGCCGACCGGACCGAGGATTGCCGACCCAAGTCGGACTCTGGCGTAATTCGTCACCTTCCTATAAAGGTCTATATCAAAGCGATCAGCCGGAGATGGAGGACCGACCAGGCTCATCCGGCTGTCGGACACGCCGTACTTCTTTTCGACACTGCGCTTGAGGTAGCCATAAATAACCCAGGGCATATCAATGTTCAGAAAGTTCTGTCGCTTCTTCGCCGCGTAGTCACACTCGTATTTCCAGCCATCGAAAAGCCAGTAGCCTCCGGTATAATCGTCGGCGCAGATCGAAAGGTACTGGCGTATTCGAAACGCTGGACGCTCGGAGATATCCAGGGGAGGCGCTATCATGCTGGCGCACTTTGGAATGTATTCTCCGTCCTCAAAGAAACCCGCGTGGAATACGGTTTCGAGCAAGTGGTAGACTCCATACAGAGTTCCCCTGTCGCTGCTGAAACTGTACGGACTCCACCAGATGGCTCACAAAGCCGATCCTTTTATGGCCCAATCCCGCAAGATACTCGACTGCAATTCGCGTCGCTTCCTTGACATCCTCCACGAAGCAATCAGTGATCTGGTGCGAGACGGTATCTACAATCGTGGTCGGTTTCTCAAGCAGAAGCTCCACTAACTGTGCGTCTGTAACCTCCGGATAAATTATCGTCAGACCATCTACCTGTCTGCGATGTAACTCGGTTACTGTGTTGCGCATCTCCATCTTGCGGTTCCGGTGAGGCACCACAAGAACTCGATATCCCCACTGCGCCCCCAAATGCTCCAGCGGGTCTATTTCGGCAAAGAGCTCAGGCACCAGCAGACCTATCGTGTACGACCGACGCAATCGCAGGCCGCGAGCCGCAATATTGGGCCGATAACCCATCTCTTCCGCAAGACCCTTGACGAATTCGACCGTTTGCGCAGAGTATCTTGCTCCTGTTCCGTTCAGGATATGACTTACTGTAGATATAGAAAGCCCAGCGCGCTCACTTATCACCTTCAAGCTTACGCTCATTAGAGACCACCAACCATCAGATTTCCTACAATCGATTCTACACCCATTATACCCCCGAGCTTGAAAGCGGTCAAGCGACAGGGCAGTCACAATCTTGTTGAATCACGCAGGGAGTCCTCAGATGCGTCCCCTTATTTTTGGTATTGACAACCGAACATATGTTCGCTACAATGCAATTAGCAGCAGCCGGGCTGATGATTGGCAGAGGAGAGCAGTGCGGTGGAAACGGTGTCGATAGACGAGAGTATACGTGTAGGAGCGGCATTCGACAGGCGGAAGGTCCGGCCCGTCTGGTTCCTGTGGCGGAACCGGTACTACAAGATCAAGGCGGTCAACTTCACGTGGCGCAGCAACCAGGGAACAGCCAGACTCCACCACTACTCCGTAACCGATGGAAACAGCTCCTATGAGCTGTGCTTCAACTCCGCCACGCTGGAGTGGACACTGGCCAAGGTCTCCATGGAATGACCCCGACTTATTCACGAGCATCAGCAGGCTTCGGTTTTTCTGTATTGTAGTGAGGTAGAGAGTACCTTCGGAGAGATATACTACCGCACTGATACAAATGTGCAGACCTGTCAATACAGATAAAGC
>JACPPP010000145.1 GCA_016190935.1 Armatimonadota bacterium
CGTCTGTCTTGCCTCCTGAACCGCGGAGACGCGGAAGGAAATTGATCTGCGGAAGGCATGGAATTCCGTATGATGATGGGGAGGGATTTCAAATCCCTCCCCATCTGGTTCCGCGTCTCCGTCCCTTCCCCGCGTCCGCGGTTCAGGTATCATGCGTTAGGCGGGCAGCACCAGATTTCGCAGATGGTGGAAGTAGACAGGCTGGTACGAGTAGCCGATAAAGAGTAACAGAAAACAGAGGGGCTTCCCATCACCCATGACCCAACACCCAACACCCAGCACCCAACACCCGGCCCCCACGAAGATCGTCCAGTGCGTGCCCAACTTCAGCGAGGGCAGGCGGGTGGGCGTCGTCCGTTCGATAGTTGAGGCTGCAGCTTCGGCCGGTCCCGCGAAAGTCGTTGACTATTCCTACGATCCGGATCATAACAGAAGCGTGATCACGGTTGTTGGAGAGCCGGATGCGGTCAAGGCCGCAGTATTGGCCGGGGCGGCAAAGGCCGTTGATCTGATCGACATGAACGAGCACAAAGGAGAGCATCCGAGGGTGGGCGCGGTCGATGTTGTGCCGGTTGTGCCCGTGCTGGGCTGCACTATGGCCGAGTGTGTCTCGCTATCTTATGAGATCGGGAAGGAGCTTGCCGAGAAGCTGGAAATCCCGGTTTATTTCTATGAGCAGTCGGCAAACATGAGCCACAGAACGAACCTTGCCGACATTAGAAGGGGAGGTTACGAAGCGCTCAAGCTTTCCGGACTTACGGGAGACTGGGAGCCCGACCTGGGACCGAGGAAGCCCCATCCGACCGCCGGAGCGACCGTAGTTGGAGCGCGCGGTCCGCTGATAGCCTACAATATCAATCTCAAGACTGATGACGTCTCGGTTGCGCGCAAGATCGCAAGGAAGATCCGCATGGTTAGAGACGAAGGAAAGGGACTTACCGGAGTAAAGGCGCTTGGGGTACATCTGAAATCTCGGTGCCTGGCGCAGGTTTCGACAAACATCACTCAACCCCACGCGGCTTCGATCTATGAAGTATTCAGGTTCGTCGAGGATGAGGCGAGGAAGCTCGGAGTACAAGTGCTGGAGAGCGAGATCATCGGCGCGCTTCATCAGGAGGCGATCATCGAGGCCCTCTGCGAGGCGATCAAGCTCCCCAGGTTGCACGAGTCGAGAGTGCTGGATAGCTGGTTGAGGAAATAACGCTTTATAAATCAGGTAGTTTTCACGGTAATATATCTAACCTCTCCGTCCCGAATAAAATACTGGGAGGTTAGATTACAATGGAAACGAGCGAATATAAGACGAGAGGGCTTAAGGCATACAAGGCGGGGGATTATGCGGCTGCGGTTGCCGAGCTTGAGCAGGCCACTCTGGAGAATCCCCAGGATTTCGAAGCGTTTCTTTATCTGGGAGCAGCTTATGCCGGTGTGGCCCGTCACAATGCCGCCATAGGAGCCTTCAAGAGAGCAGAGGAACTGCGGCCGAACGACGCGAGGATACACTACAACTTGGGACAGGCTTACGAAGCTGCAGGTGTGCCGAAGGAGGCGTTCTTTGAATACTCCTATGCGCTGCGGCTGAATCCTTATCATACTCTCGCGCGCATGGCGCAAACCTCTCTCAAGATGAGAATGGGCAGGCAACACAGCAGCAGATTCGTAGCCTGAAACGAAGAAAGCTCGAAAGGGAAGAAAGTTAGAAACCAGGTTATTTCTGGACACCCCTGTCCCGAAATCCATCCTTCGAAGCAGGGCAAGTATCGGGACAAGGGTGTCCCGATACAACCCGCGAAGAAATAATATCTGATTCTCTTTCTTCCTTTCTTTAGTTTCTGATTTTCTTCGCCTCTGATGGGGAGGGATTTCAAATCCCTCCCCATCAGACCTAGGGTCTATTCAGACGCAAGTGGTATTAGCCGCCGCGCTGCGTGGGTAACCTAACGTCAGATTGTCAGTTCCAACGCGTGGTGAGCAGCCTATGTACGAAAAGTCGGACTCCCAGCCCGATAACGGCATTGAAGTATTCATCGAGATCCCCCGCGGGGCGCGGAATAAATACGAGTATGATGATAGTCGAGGAGTAATTCGCCTCGACCGCGTGCTCTATTCATCCGTTCACTATCCAACCGACTACGGTTTCATCCCCGAAACGCTCGCGGAAGATGGAGACCATCTGGACATCCTCGTGATCGTCGAGGAGCCTACCTTTCCGGGATGCCATGTCCCAGTCCGGCCGGTCGGCGTGCTCAATATGCTCGATGTGAACGGAGAGGACCAGAAGATTCTGGCTGTGCCGGTGGGAGACCCCAGATTCGAGCGAGTGAAAGACATCGATGACATTTCCCCACACTGGCTGCGGGAGATCGAGAACTTCTTCGACACATATAAGACCCTGGAACAGGTTCGGACCGTCGTGCGCGGCTGGGACCACGCCGACATAGCAATACGAGTGATTGAGGAATGCAGACAGCGGTACCGAGCTGGACACGGACCCGAGGCCGGCGCAGAGGTAGGGGAAATGAAAAATGGAAAATGAAAAATGAAAA